>JBGQMP010000157.1:0-4599 GCA_041500685.1 Thermodesulfovibrionia bacterium
CAAAAGCGTCAGCGTTTGACTGAGAGGCTTAACAAACAACATTTACAATGGCTTAAACCACTAACTGGGAAGGTAGTTTTGGTATTTGACAGCGATAACGCCGGTGTTGCTGCTGCAAAGAGGTCTCTGGAAATCCTTTCTGAATGCAATTTCAGATCAAAGGTCTTACTCCTCCCTGAAGGTGAAGACCCTGATAGTTTTTTGAGAAAAAAAGGCAGTCAGCCTTTTAAGAGGATGCTTTCAGAAGCTTTGTCAATGACAGAGTTTCTCCTGAATACCTCAAAAGGGGATAAGATAGATACCGCAAGAGAAGTCCTCGGTATGATATCAGGCATGAGGGATATGATTGTGGCTGACGAATTACTACGTGAACTCGCTGAGAGAACAAGGATTGATGAATCTGTGCTGAGGAGTGAACTGAAACAGATAAAGAAAAAGGAAAGGTCTCACAGCTTAGAGGGTTTGGGGCTTATGAAGGCGGCAAGGCACAACGAGGAATATCTTCTGCTAAGTGCAATCATTGCGTTCCCTGAAAAGGCTGAATACGTGCTTTCAAGACTTGATATGGAAGAACTGAGGAACAAAATAATAAGGTCATTATTCAAGAAAACAAAGGTCCTTGGCGATATGTTTACCTTGGGGTCTCTCCTCAATGAGGCTGATGATGAAGAGAGAGCACTGATTACGGGACTCACCCTGAAACCCGGATTTGACCTGGAGCATGTTGACAGAAACATCGAAGATTGTCTGCAGACACTGTTCCGGAAACGATTCGATGAGAAAAGGAAACAGGCAGAGGAATCGGGTGATATTGCACTTCTGAATACATTGCTGAAGGAAAAGCGTAAACTCGTAAAGGGGCATACCAATGGCAGAACACTTTGACTATTTTGAAGAGCAGGAGGAAGAAAGCAAGACTGATCATTGCAGGGCCGTGATCAACGACGAGTCCCCGGAGGCAGAGAAAAAAGCCCCTGTTTTTATAGGAGGCGAAAGAGACCCTGTCCGCATCTATCTGAAAGAAATGGGCAATGTGCCATTGCTCAAAAAAGAGGAAGAGATTGAGGTTGCCAAAAAGATAGAGGCAGGAAGAGAGAAAGTCTGCAAAGTAATATTTACAATACCCTTTTTTCTAAGAAGGCTCATAGCATTGGGGAGGATAATAGAAAGTGGAAATGCCCCCCTCAACGAGATTATCCAGGACTGCGAAGGAGAGACAGAAGAAGACTTTATATCAGAAAGGAAAAGATTCTTTACGATTACAGAGAAGATAGACAATCTCTATCAGAAAAGAGAGACCTATCTCAAGAAATTAAAAAACACCAAGCCCGCAACGTATGACAGGTTAATCAAAAAACTCAGGGTAAATAGAGAACAGATTCTCGGAAAAGTACATGATCTCAGATTAAAAGAGGATCTTATAACAGCATTCTCTGCGGAATTAAAACGGTCAGTTGAAGTGATAGAAGATCTCCAGAGAAAAAGAGAGAAGGCAACGAAAGAGGCAGGATATACCTCTCAGAGAAGGGAAGAGGCTGAACGATATAGGAAGGAGATAAAGAAGAGAGAAACTAACATGGGAATGAGTTCTATCGAACTGAGAAAGGTATTGAAGGTTCTTGCCGAGGGCGAGAGAGAAGTACACGAAGCAAAAAAGGTTCTTATAGAAGCCAATCTGCGGTTTGTGATAAGCATTGCTAAGCGATATACAGGAAAAGGCCTGAGCTTTTCAGATCTCATACAGGAAGGAAACATCGGACTTATGAGGGCTGTCGATAAATTCGAGTACAGGCGTGGCTACAAGTTCAGCACCTATGCAATGTGGTGGATCAGACAGGCTATGACGAGAGCATTGGTAGAACAATCGAGAGCAATAAGGATACCTTTACACACGGCCGAGACAATCAATAAGATAACAAAGGCTATGAGTGAACTTGTCCAGGAGACTGGCAAGGAGCCCACACCTGATGAAATTGCTGAACGGATAAAGATCCCTCTCGAGAAGGTAAGAGAAATACTCAAGATGGCAAGGGATACTGTCTCCCTTGAAACCCCGGTTGGAGAAGAAGATGGCAGTTATCTCAAGGACTTCATAGAGGATCAAGGGGTGTTGTCTCCCCTTGATGCTGCTATGCAGGAAGATATGAAAAAACAGATAGACAAAATCCTCGCCTCCCTGACTCCTAAAGAGGAGAAGATTATCAGAAAGAGATTTGGCATCGGTGAAGATACAGCGCATACCCTCGAAGAGGTCGGTCTTGATTTTGATGTTACACGTGAGCGAATAAGACAGATCGAAGCCAGGGCAATAAGAAAACTGAGACACCCTTCTAGGAGTAAATGGCTTAGGGCTTTCATAGAAAGGCATCGCTGAAATGTATGTTCTTCAGACTTTTTAAGCTAAAGAGGGACACATCCCATATTTTTACTTTCCCTCTTTCTTCCTTGGTCTTCCCGGTGACTTTAAGATAAATCTCCTGTCAAGTTTCCTTTCCATGCTCCTTACAAAGGTTTCACTGCCAAAAGGTCTCCCCGTCCTCGTGGAATATCTTATTCTATTTTGTTCTTCTTCTGAAATACCTGCCCTGATAAATCCTCTGTAGTCTTTTCTCTGCCCTTCCTCAAAAAGGTCCTCACCTAATACCTCATCTTTCACACCCTGTGTATGAGCCCTTACACTTGAATACGGAAAATCCTCCACCTTCTTAACTATTTTCGCTCGTTTAGGGTTTTGTTCTATATATCTTGCTACCGCCCACAAATACCGCTCTTTATCTACTATGCAGGAATGATACCTGCTCTCCCATAACCTCCCGGACCTTTTGTACTTCTGGTTTATATACTGTGTATAACACAGGGTTACACCCTGCATCATCTTGTATAGTGATTCTTCTTCCTTCGGTCTCGTTAGCAAGTGGACATGATTACTCATAAGGCAGTATGCAAGGATTGGTGTGTCCCATTTATCTGTGTATTTCTTGAGTAATGATAAGTATTGCTCTCTGTCTTTCTTATCAAAAAATACCTTCTCTCTATTGTTACCCCTCTGGATAACATGATGAGGAAACCCTGTCGCAATTGCTCTCGCTATCCTCGGCATAAGGGGATTTTACAGAATGACTGCCTCTATGTCAAGAAATATGGGATGTGTCCCTCCTCGTCCTCCTTATGTCCTCAAAAAAGCAGCTGCCTATCAAAAGGATAGGGCTCATCGGTTCTCGTCTGAACGGACGGAAGATGGAATGTTAATGAGTTGACAAATACGTGCCTGTGTTTTTATAGTTGTATGAGAAGTAGTGAACGGCAAACGGTTGCCGATAGAAGCGTCTATGCCGTCTAAAGAGCATAGGCGCTATTTTATCTGGAGACGAATCGAGCAGTACTGAATGTGTGCAGACATGCCGCTGCCATAATGAAAAAACGTAAGGATGAGAAGGACTGATATGGACCAGAAAAGTGCCGGACTCAATCTCACAATCTTTTTTTGCCAGCAGTTAGATCCGGATCAGGACGTCAACAGGCGTGCCCTTGAAAAGGAGCTGGGTGAGCGGATCAGGTTTTTCCCCCTGCCCTGCAGCGGACGTATTGATTCTCTTCACCTCATGCGTGCCCTGGAATCAGGTGCTGACAAGGTCTATCTTGTCACCTGTCCCGAAGGGACATGCCGTTATCGCGAAGGGAATCTGCGCGCTCAAAAGCGCATCGCCTTTACCCAGGGATTGATCGAGGAGATAGGCCTTGAGCGTGAGCGCCTGGAGTTGATCATAACCTCAGCAGGGAACCCCGTCACCGTCGATGAGATGGCACGGGGGCTCCTTGCCCGGGAGGCGTCGGTCGGACCCTCTCCGGTGAGGGTATCATAGACGTGATGCGAGGAACGATTTATCACGAAGGAGCAAAAGCATGATTACAGCAGAAAGAAAACCTTTGACAGAAATTAAGGAAATGCTAGCACCTTACCGAAAGGTGCTTGTGGTCGGCTGCGGATCCTGTGTGGCCGAGTGTGCGTCAGGCGGCGAAAAAGAGGTGGGGCTTCTCGCTTCCGCACTTCGTATGGATGCGAAGATATCCGGGAAAGAGTTGGAAGTTAAGGAGATGACCCTGGACCGTCAGTGTGTCTATGAATTCATTGACCAGTTGACGGACGTAATTGACGAGTACGACGTCGTCTTATCTCTCGGATGCGGTGCAGGCGTACAGGCAGTAGCAGAAGTCTTCCCCAAGGTCCACATTGTACCCGCCCTCAATACGACATTCATCGGAGAGACGAAAGAAGCGGGCCTTTGGGTGGAAAACTGCCGGGCCTGCGGTGACTGTAAACTGGGGTTCTTCGCTGCAGTCTGTCCCATCACCCGTTGCGCAAAAGGACTGCTCAACGGCCCGTGCGGTGGTTCCAGGACCGAATGCTGCGAGGTCGATCCTGATGTGCCCTGCGCCTGGCAACTCATCGTCGCCAGACTCGATGACATGGGCCGGCTCGACCTCCTTCGAAAGGTGCATCCTCCGGCCGACTGGTCGAAGCAGCAGGGGAAGGGACCGAGGAAAATCTACAGGAAGGACCAGAGGACGTGAATATCGAAAGCAAGCTCAAAAAGGTTC
>JBGQMP010000158.1:0-4578 GCA_041500685.1 Thermodesulfovibrionia bacterium
ATAAGTTTTTTTTATTTGACCATAGATATCATTTTATATTAGTCTTTATGACTTCTTTAAGAAAATCTTTTTTTGTTACTTTTATTTATTGAGTTTTAAGATAGTATTGTGATATTGTATTTTGCCTACGAGGGGGATTTTCCCGAGTAAATTTAGTTCAATAAACAAAAGGAGGTAAAGACAATGCCGATGTGGAACTATAGGGGAAAGGAGCTTGAACTTGACGAGGATGGCTTCCTTACGGACTGGCAGGTATGGGAAGAAGGAGTAGCTGAAGAGATGGCTAAGGCCGAGGATACTATCCTCACTCAGAGTCACTGGGAGATCATCAAATTTCTGAGAGATTATTTCACGAAGTACAGTATAGCACCACCTATCAAGATGCTCATCAAAGAGATGACCAAGAATTTTGGACCTGAAAAAGGGAATCAGAAGTATCTCTATACGCTTTTCCCAGCAGGACCTGCAAAGCAGGCATGTAGGTATGCAGGGCTCCCGAAACCAACAGGCTGCGTATAATTGCGAGTGAGTTTGAATTTGAAAAAGTAAGAGGTAGAAGTTTTTACTTTCTACCCTTACTTTTTACTTTGACTGAAAAAGAGTCGACGGGTCTATTCAAGAGACTCTGAACAGTCTGAAGCACACAGCATCTTACAGGGGTATCAATGTTGACCAGTTTTAACTTTTAAAACTTTATGGGTCACCCTTATTGTACATGAAGCTGAAAAATCTGTTAAACAAAAAAAGACCAGCCATTTTAAAAAGGTGGTTCGATCTTATCATTGAGACTTATCCTCCTGAAACTACTCTCTTTTTTAAAAATAAAAAGAACAGGTTCTCAAATCCTGTTGGTTACACCATTTCTCAGGGGATAGAAAGTCTTTTTGATGAGATTCTTCAGGGAATTGATTCTGACAAAGTCTCACTTTTTCTCGACAATATTATCAGGGTCAGAGCTATTCAGGATTTTACTCCCTCCCAGGCTATTTCTTTTATGTTTCTCCTGAAAAAAGTTTTAAGAGAAGAGCTCAGTAAAGAAATGCGAGAACAGGGTATTGCTGAAGAAATGCTTGTTATAGAATCCAGGATCGATGATCTTGCCCTTCTCTCTTTCGATGTTTTCATGAAATGTCGCGAGGAGATATACGAACTCAAGGCTATGCAGTTGAACAACCAGACGTATACACTTCTCAAAAAGGCAAAATTAATAGTAGACCTCGAAGATCAAGAGACAAATCCCGCGAGGGAAAACAATGACAATTTAAAAGAAATGAGGTGAGAAGAAATGAGTTTCGGGTTATCTTTATGGCTTTCTTTGTTAGCGGTTGCAGGGCTTGCGTTGATAGCTTACATTGGAGTTGGGGCAGCACACCTTAACTACCTATTCGGAGTGATCATACCCTATGCTGCCTTTGCCATTTTTATCATTGGTATCATCTATCGTGTTCTGCAATGGGCAGCGAGACCAGTTCCATTCCGTATTCCAACAACTGCCGGTCAAGAAAAATCATTTCCGTGGATAAAGCAAAACAAAATTGATAATCCCTCAAGTGGCCTTGGTGTAATCATAAGGATGGCCTTCGAAGTGCTTCTTTTCCGCTCTCTTTTCAGAAACACAAGAACCGAGTTAACAGGTGGACCAAAGCTGTCTTATGCATCGGCCAAGTGGCTTTGGATGGCAGGGTTAGCATTTCACTGGACTTTTCTCATCATCCTGGTCAGACATTTGAGGCTTTTCCTGGAGCCTGTACCGTCCTCTATCAAATTAGTTGAATCATTAGATTCTTTTTTCCAGGTTGGGGCGCCACTCCTGTATTTAACAGATGTAATCTTTCTTTTTGCCGTAACCTACCTTTTCCTCAGGAGGGTTTTTATACCACAACTCCGCTATATCTCGCTGCCCGCCGATTATTTTCCCCTCTTCCTGATCTTTGGCATCGGAGCTACAGGCGTCCTTATGCGGTATTTTTTCAAAGTAAGTGTTGTGAGTGCGAAAGAGTTAACCATGGGATTCGTGAATTTCAATCCGAAGATACCGGAGGGAATCGGTGTTATCTTTTATATCCATCTTTTTCTGATCAGCATTCTTTTTGCCTATTTCCCCTTCAGCAAGCTGACGCACATGGCTGGGGTCTTCCTTAGTCCAACGAGAAATCTAGCTAACAACAACCGTGCTAAAAGACATATCAATCCCTGGAATTACCATGTCAAGGTTCATACCTATGAGGAATACGAAGATGACTTTAGAGAATTTATGAAAGATGCTGGAATACCAGTAGAAAAGGAGTAGGATTATGGCAGTTAAGAAACCAGAAGAACTTTCAAAGATTGATTATAAGCCACCTAAAACAGCATGGATGGATACCCCGGCTGAATTGAAAAAAGGTATGTTTTGCTGGGGTAATAAGGAAAAAAGCCTTAAGACTGTTGGTTTTCCGAATGCAAGGGCATGGTCGGTAGCTGATGAGGACTGGAAACTACCAGAAAACTGGAAAGAGATATTCCTGGAAGGGTTAAAAGAAAGGCTAAGTAAATACCGTTCTTTCCAGCTCTTTTTAGATATATGTGTGAGGTGTGGTGCCTGTGCTGACAAGTGCCATTTCTTTATCGGCGGCGGAGACCCTAAAAACATGCCTGTCCTGAGGGCAGAGCTTCTTAGGTCAATCTACAGAAAGTATTTCACGACCTCGGGAAAAGTTCTCGGAAAGATTGCAGGTGGAAGAGAACTTACCATAGATGTACTCAAAGAGTTATGGTACTATGCATATCAATGCACCGAATGCCGCCGCTGCTCACTCTTCTGTCCTTATGGTATTGATACTGCTGAAGTTACCATACTGGTCCGGGAACTTCTCAATCTCCTTGGTCTGAACATCGAGTGGGTTGCCGGACCTGTTGCAAATTGTTGGAGGACTGGAAATCACATGGGACTTCTTCCCCATACACTCAAAGATATAGTCGAATCATTTAAGGAAGATTTAAAGACCATAACGGGCGTTAAAGTGGATTATTCTTTTAACCGAAAGGGAGCCGAGATACTCTTTGTGAATCCTTCTGGCGAATACTTCGATCCCAACGGTAATATTACTTTTATGGGATACATGCTATTATTCCACGAGATCGGACTTGACTACACATTAAGCACTTATGCTTCAGAAAGTGGAAACTTTGGCTTTTTTACCTCGAATGAGATGGCAAAAAGGCTTCATTCAAAGATATATGCCGAGGCAAAGAGGTTAAAGGTAAAATGGATCATTGGGGGGGAATGTGGACACATGTGGAGGGTGTGGCATCAGTACCATAATACATGGTACGGGCCTGTAGACTTTCTTGAAGAGCCTGTCTCACCTATAACAGGTACTAAATTCGAGAATGCAAAGTCAAACAAGATAGTCCATATCTGCGAATTTACCTCTGATTTAATAAAACACGGGAAAATTAAACTGGACCCAAGGAGGAACGACAACTACATCGTGACCTTCCATGATTCATGTAATCCTGCGAGGGCCATGGGAATCCTTGAGGAGCCGCGTTATATTATCAAGAGTGCGTGCAATAATTTCCATGAAATGCCCGCAAATACTATCAGGGAGAATACCTTCTGTTGCGGAAGCGGTTCAGGCTTAAATGCATCAGAAGATATGGAGTTGAGGTTGAGGGGAGCCTTACCGAGGGCAAATGCGTTGAAATATGTCCGTGAGAAATTTGGGGTAAACACACTTGCCAATATCTGTCAGATCGACAGGGCTACCCTTCAGACCCTTGTGGATTACTGGGTTCCTGGTGTGGCTGTCCGGGGTGTTCACGAGCTGGTCGGGAATGCATTGGTAATAAAGGGGGAGAAAGAGAGGACAACTGATTTACGCTTTGAACCCCTTCCCGGAAAGGAGGCTAAAGAAAATGTATGATGGATGGAAAGTCATAATCGGAATTATCATTTTCGTAGGTATAGCAACTTTCCCTTTCATCTATGATATGGGGAAAGCTTCTGTGCCTCCACCTAAGCCAAATATTGAAACGCCCGAAATCCAGAAAATGGCAGTGAAAAAATGCGTTGAGACTAAGTCTTTTATGAGAGCTGAACATATGGTAATGTTGAATGATTGGAGAGATTTGGTTGTACGCGACGGCAACCGGATTTACACTGCAAGTGATGGGAAAGAATATGTGATGAGTCTGCAGAATACGTGCATGAAGTGTCATTCGAACAAGAAAAAGTTCTGCGATGAATGTCACAATTACCTAGCAGTAAAACCTTACTGCTGGGATTGCCATATCCAGCCGAGGGAGGATGCGACATGAGTATTAATAGAAGAGAATTTTTAAAGATAGCTGGTGCTTCAGCTCTTCTGGGAGGGGGTATATCGACAGCGAATATTCTTCTGAGAAACTGTCTTGAGGCATCTCAAGGTTTACCGGATATGGAGGTCAGGCCGGATCCAAGAGCTCTGGTGGCGAAAAGATGGGGTATGGTAGTGGATATAAGCAAATTCAAAACAGAGGATGACTATAGAGTGTGCATCGAAGCGTGCCATCGTGTCCATAATGTACCAAATGTCGGCACCACAAAAGAAGAGA
>JBGQMP010000159.1:0-4567 GCA_041500685.1 Thermodesulfovibrionia bacterium
GAAGAAAAGCTGAAGCACTACCTGAAAAAGCTGGCGAAACTTGAAAGATCTAACCTTTATGATGCTGTCCTTTCAGAGGTCGAGAAATCACTTATTTCAATTGTTCTCAGAGAGACGGAAGGCAATCAGCTAAGGGCTGCAAAGGCCCTCGGCATAAATAGAAATACCCTGAGAACAAAGATCAAACAATACAAAATCCGCATATAAACACTGTTGATGTATTGCCGAAGCTTTACTTAATGTATTAATTCTTGTATCTATTAACAGGACTTAAGATTTCCTCTTTGTTCTGCCTAATGTCAGATTGTTATAATTGTACTACGGTATCTTTCCATGCCTTATACGTTTAAAGCTTTTAAACCTGAATTACACAAGGGTGTAGCCGCAACCTTTAGTCCGCATAAGGCGGAGCGTAAGCTTAATGCTTCATATCATTCTTTTAAACGCAGGCTAAAGCCTGCGGCTACAAGGGTTTTATAATGATCTTTGTGTAATTCTGGTTAAAATCACATGCAATTTAGCATCATCAAGACAAATGGCAATGCACGGGTATGTCTCATGGAAATGCCGAGAGGCAAAATCTATACTCCTGCCTTTATGCCCGTTGCAACACTTGGCACGGTCAAAGCAATGTCCACTGATGAACTGAAAGAGATGGGTGCTGAGATACTCCTCTGCAATACATACCATCTTTATCTGAGACCAGGGGCTGAAACGATTTCTTTACTCGGAGGCATTCACAAATTCATACACTGGGATCGACCAATACTTTCAGATAGTGGTGGTTTCCAGGTCTACAGCCTCTCCGCCCTGAGGAAGATAGAAGAAGATGGTGTTCATTTTAGATCGCATGTTGACGGTTCAATGCATTTCATTGGACCTCGAGAGGCGATGGAGATTCAGTCTTTACTCGGTTCAGACATTGCAATGACCTTTGATGAATGTACTCCCTACCCGTCATCGTATGAATACGCACTTCAGTCTCTTGAGCTGACAACAAAATGGGCAGAGAAATGTAAAGAGCGTCAGAAGGAAGGACAGGCACTGTTTGGAATCAGCCAAGGCAGTCTATTCAAAGACCTGCGCACAAGGGGTATAGAAAAACTCATTGGAATAGGTTTCGACGGCTATGCAGTGGGTGGTTTGAGTGTGGGGGAACCTAAAGAGGATATGCACGAAATGATATACTTCACAGCACCGCTTCTTCCTGTTGATAAGCCGAGGTACCTCATGGGGATAGGAGACCTGAAAGACGTGCTGACCGCTGTTGAGGCTGGATTTGATATCTTTGACTGTGTTATGCCTACAAGAAATGCGCGAAACGGTACACTCTTTACAAGCAGAGGAAGAGTAAGTATTAAAAGGACTGAATACAAGTCTGATAGTAATCCTCTCGATCCTGCCTGTGACTGCTACACCTGCAGAAATTATTATAGAGGATACTTAAGGCACATCTTTCTTTCGAAGGAGATACTCTCCATGAGACTTAACACCATCCATAACCTTCATTTCTATTTTAATTTTTTTAGTAATATGAGAAAATCTATCATGGAAAATACCTTTGGGGAGTTCAAGACTCAATGGGAAGTGATACTCTCATAAAAAGAAAAACAACCGTCGAGGTCAGAAAAGTCCTCATTTACACACTCATCCTGAACTTCTGTGTTGCCGCAGCGAAAGTCTTCTATGGATACATAACCAGTTCCGTCGCCATGATGTCCGATGGATTCCATTCCGTTTTCGACGGAGTATCAAATGTGGTAGGGCTGGTCGGCATATGGATAGCATCCCATCCTCCCGATGAGGAACACCCCTATGGACATGGGAAATATGAAACCCTTTTTACAATCATTATTTCAGTGATGATTTTTGCCACATGTTTTCAGATACTCAAAAAAGTCTATCTCTTCTTCATTGAGGGTTATAAGACGACTGTTACCCCAACCAGTTTTGCTGTCATGCTGATGACAATGGGAGTCAATATCTTTGTGGCGCTTTACGAATCTAAGAAGGGGAAAAAACTTGGCAGTACATTCTTGATAGCTGATGCAAAACATACGAAGAGCGACATCCTTACATCTACAGCCGTGATCATAAGCCTCTTCTTTGCGAGAATGGGTTATTACTTAGCAGATCCTATTGCAGGAATCGTCATAATTTTTTTCATAGCAAGAATCGGCTATAAAATCCTAAAGGATGCATCAGATATACTCGTCGACACAATCTGCATAGATACCTCTGCAATTAAGTTTGTAGTTGACAGCATAGAGGGTGTAAAGGGATGCCATGACATAAGGACAAGGGGTTCGGTACACTCCACATACGTCGACCTCCATGTCACAGTAAGGAGCGATCTTCCAATAGAAAAGGCCCATGAAATTGCTGACAACATAGAAAAAGAGATAAAAAAAGAATTCCCTTCTGTTGTGGATATCGTTGTACATATTGAGCCTGATTCAATAAAACATTAACCGGAATAATCTGGAGTAAAGAAAGACACTGAAGTAAAAGGCTTTCCCACAATTGTCATCCTGAACTTGTTTCAGGATCTCTCGATGATATAATATGCTGAAAATACGAGATTCTGAAATGAATTCAGAATGACAAAACCATTGTATTTTGTATTGCCAGACACCCTGTAAGATGCAGGATGAAAGACATAATACATGTATCCTGTATCATAAATTATGAAGGAGGTAACTATGTTCCTCTATCTTGTACAACATGGAGAGGCAAAAAGGGAGGAAGAAGATCCGTCAAGGCCACTCTCTGATAAAGGCATTGAGGATGTTCAAAGGATGGCATCCTATTTATCACGGTTAAGCATAGAGGTCGAAGAAGTCCTTCACAGCGCTAAATTAAGAGCAAAGCAGACTGCAGAGTTGCTGGCCAATGATCTGAGGATAGCAAAAGGTGTTTCACAAACAGATGGTCTTGCCCCTTTAGATACTCCTGAGCTATGGGCAGAAAGGCTAAAGTCAAAAAAGGATCCCCTCATGCTTGTAGGACACCTTCCTCATCTTGGAAAGCTCTCCTCACTTCTCCTGAGCGACGATAAGGAAAAAAACATTATTGCTTTCAAGATGGGAGGTATTGTGTGTTTGAAAATGGATGATGCGGGAAAGTGGTCTTTACAATGGATGATTACACCTGAGATCTTGGCAAAATATCATAAGCCCTGATACATATACTCTTTTCGTCTATTTCTGAGCAGACACCATCTCTTCAAGAACTTTAAGTTTTGATACTTCACCGAGGGCTATCAATGTATCACCGGGCTCTATGTGAGTACGGAATGTAGGATTGAACTTCATATCACCAGTAGGTTTTTTGATCGCTACGATGATTATACCCAAATCCCTTCCGATTCCGCACTGATCCAAGGTGAGTCCTGTAATTTTAGAATCTCCCGGAATAGGTATTTCCTCCATCTGGAGATCGATATTGCCACTTTTTGTTGCTAATTCTATGAAATCTACAACTGCCGGCTTAATGACTGTATGGGCGATTCTGAGTCCACCAATGTGGTAAGGTGAAATAACCCGATCAGCACCTGCCCTGAGCAGTTTCTGTTCTGAGCCTTCCTCACCTGCCCTTGCAACGATAAAGAGGTCGGGATTCAAA
Organism: Thermodesulfovibrionia bacterium; assembly: GCA_041500685.1. Lineage (GTDB taxonomy): Bacteria > Nitrospirota > Thermodesulfovibrionia > Thermodesulfovibrionales > SM23-35 > DASPRG01. Next base: position 3,625 of record JBGQMP010000159.1, read on the forward strand.
CCCTTTGCACTCAAAACAACATAAAGGTTTTCCGCATCGGTAGGTAGTACCGATATTAAACCCTTTGCCCTTTCTATGCCAACCTCCTTCAAGATTTCATCTTGGGTAGCGTCACCTTTAACGACAAAGGCTTCTTCTTTTCCATGCACCACGGCGTTCTTTTCAATAACAGCAAACTTCACTCTCTCACTCCTCAATTCCTTTGCTATTATCCTTCCCATCCTGCCATACCCGCAAATAATGTAATGGTCCTTCAACTCCTTAATTTTCTTTTCCAATCTACTCCTCCCGACTAACTCTTGAATCTCTCCTTCTAAAATAAATTTGGCACCTGTGCTGAGTGCATAGAGCATAGTGCCCACACCACCTATTATAAGGACAATCGTAAACCACCGTCCACTGGAAGAAAGTTCTCTGACTTCTCTGTACCCCACGGTGGTTAGAGTTGTTACAGTCATAAACAGGGAATCCAGAAAACTCCATCCTTCTATTACCATATAACCTATAGTTCCAACGGAAACGATTGAAATTATAAGACCCAGAACAAAGATCAGTTTTTTCCTCAGCTTTTCCAACTATCCTCAATCTCCTTTAGATATTTTGGCATCGTATTTCATTTTCAGCATCGAAATCTCCTTCCGCACTAATTCCCTAATTTCATTTTCCCTAAGTCCCGGGTGTCTTTTTCTCAGAGCAGCACGCTTCAACTCAAGAGACAGCATCGTCACATCGGCCCACGCCCTTATGCGTTTTTCAACTTCGACAGGCTCGATCCTTTTTTTCACCTTATCACCGTGTCCGCCTCATCTTTGATTCGGTATATACATTGTATCACCAAAAGAAAGCAAATCAAAATACTATTATTAATGCGTTTACGACCATTCAGGACGGGTAGAATTTGGTAGCCGCAGGCTAAAGCCTGCGTTAATAAGGAGAAGAAGGA
>JBGQMP010000160.1:0-4552 GCA_041500685.1 Thermodesulfovibrionia bacterium
AAATGACCGTAGACTGCTGTCTTTTTGAAGATAGGCCTCCTGAGATCGAGGGTATCAATCATGCCTTTCGGTGAAAGGTCAAAGTTTTTTCTTATAATCTGTACTATCTTCTCAGATGGTATCTTACACGTTCCAAAAGTCTCTACAAGAACTGATACGGGTTCAGGCATACCAATGGCATAGGCCATCTGGACTTGAACTCTATCGGCTATTCTGGATGCAACGATATTTTTTGCTATATACCTTGCCATATAGGCACCGGACCTATCTACTTTTGTAGGGTCTTTCCCGGAGAAACAGCCACCACCATGACTTCCAACTCCTCCATAACTATCGACAATAATCTTTCTTCCTGTAAGCCCTGTGTCACCCATTGGCCCTCCTACAACGAAGCGGCCTGTTGGATTTATATAATATTTGACATGCTCCTCATCAAGAATATCTGGGTGTACTGTCGGTTTAATTACCCTCTCGATGATGTCTTCCCTAATCTCTTTGAGGGTAACCTCGGGGCTATGCTGGGCAGAAATAACAATACTATCAACTCTGAAGGGTTTGCTATTCTTGTACTCAACAGTTACCTGCGTTTTACCATCAGGCCTTAAGTAGCTGATAATATCCCTCTTTCTAACCTCTGCTAATTTCATAGCAAGCTTGTGGGCGAGGAGGATTGGAAGAGGCATGAACTCTTCCGTCTCATTGCATGCAAAGCCAAACATCAAACCCTGGTCACCAGCTCCTCCTATGTCAACGCCCAAGGCAATGTCAGAGGACTGCTCGTGAATGGCTGTGATTACAGCGCATGTCTCATAGTCAAACCCATATTTTGCCCTCGTATAACCAATCTCCCGGACAGTCGCTCTAACAATATCAGATATCTCGACGTAGCAATTTGTGGTAATCTCACCAGCTACAAAGGCTAACCCTGTTGTCACGAGTGTCTCACACGCTACTCTTGCATTCTTATCTTTAGCAATAATCGCATCCAGGATTGCATCCGAGATCTGGTCTGCAACCTTATCTGGATGTCCCTCTGTTACAGACTCTGAAGTGAAGAAATAATTTTTGCCAGACATCATTCACCCCCTCATATGATCTTGAACTTTATATTTTAGTATATTTTCCCTTTTTTTACTGCATCTGCTATCTTTGCAACCTTTGCCATTTCTTTTACATCATGGACGCGTATCATATTCGCGCCATTCATGATAGAGATGGCAACTGCTGCCGCAGTGCCTTCAAGCCTTTGAGTAACAGGGGCGTCTCCAAGGATTTTACCTATAAAAGCCTTTCTTGATGGCCCTATAAGGATTGGTTTCTCCAGGGATGTGAACTCGCGGAGCTTATTGATTATCTCAAGGTTATGGTCAGAGGTCTTTCCAAAACCTATGCCTGGATCGATGATTATTTTATTGTCTGAGATTCCCGAGCGCGTTGCTATTGCTATACCACACCTCAGGTAATCCATTATCTCGGGTATCAATGCCTCATAAACAGGATTCTGTTGCATATCTTTTGGCCTACCTTTTATGTGCATAATTACCACAGGTACCTTATATTCGGAAACCACTTCTGACATCTTAGGGTCGAATCTTAATCCACTGATGTCATTCACCATTGATGCTCCAGCATCGAGTGCTCTCTTCGCAACTTCTGATTTATATGTATCTATGGATATAGGGATTTTTATTTCTTTTGCAATGGCCACAATAACAGGGATTATGCGCCTTAACTCTTCCTCGATAGAGATTGACTCTGAGCCTGGCCTTGTTGATTCACCGCCGATATCAACGATATCAGCACCGTCCTCAACCATCTGGATTGCCCTTTTGATTGCTGCAGACTTATCGAAGTATAATCCGCCGTCAGAAAAAGAATCAGGGGTAATATTAAGGACTCCCATGATATAGGTCTTTTTAGAGAAGTCGAAGCAGAAGTTTGACCAGGAAAGTTTCATGGTTTATTTTATTACATTTTACTCAGGGGACGGAGGAAGACTTTTAAGGATTACCGGGAGAATTCTTTCAAGGAATTCGGAAGGAGGCACGATTTTGAAAGGATATTTCCCTTTTTTGCCGGGTCTCACAAAATCCTTTTTATCTCCCGTAACGAGAAAATCCACTTTCCCTATTATGGCTGAAGCGAGGACAGGAGCCTCTTTATCAGAGATATGTCCTGATAGATCCCTTATCTTTTCTAAAGATGGCAGAGGGATAATTTCAAGATTCAGTTTAGGAAGATACTCATTATATAAGGAGAGTACTTCTGGCATTTTCTTCTTAATGTTCCGTTCAATTTCGATAATATTGTAATGCCCGGTTACCCCAACAAGAACGGGTAGGCCAAGGCTGAGAAGATCAAGAATGATACGAGGTGCTCCCTTGTCAGAGAAGAGACCCGATATTATTGCATTTGAATCAAGAAAGACCTTAACCTCTTTTTTTGCCATAGGTCTTTTTGTAAAGGATTTCTCTCTCTTCTTTAAGCCCCGCCAAAAGCTTATCAAGGGAAAGGCCAGATGCCTTCAGTAGTTTCCTTATTTGCCTTCTCGCTTCATCAAGTTCGAGTCTTTTTGGTGTGATGATAAGAGAATCTCCCACAGGGATTATAGTAACCACCTGTCCCTCTTCAAGATGGCTTATCTCCCTTATTTTTTTCGGTATGGTTAGCTGGCCGCGGGATTTTATTTCTGCAACTGATACTTTGACAGATTCCATTTAGACCTCCAATAATTTCAGATTTTATGAAATCAGAATATCATAATTCAGAATAATATGCAATGCTTAAATACCGGTTGTCCCGATGTTTGCTAAAAATAGTCCCCTCTTCACTGGTGAGGGAGGGCAAGGGTGAGGGGGGTATTTTCGGGTTAATGACTTCAGAAGTCATAACTAATGCAAACGCAATAAGCAAAGTGTCATTGTGAGGAGTAGAACGACGAAGCAATCCCGAACGCATTCGGGATTGCCACGCTTCCGTTGGTCGCTCGCAAAGACAGGTAAAAGGATTTATGCGTTTTTATCAATATTTTTAATTTTTGAGATCTTATGGTCTTGGCACAGGGTCTTCAATTTTGATTGACAGAAAGAGGGGTTTGTTATATTGTTTTGCTAACGCTGGAGGCAGTGTTATTGGGTAAAGAGGTATCTTTTAGTTTGCAAATTTTTACCATCGTTTTCTGGTCTTTTGTCCTGAATATTCCGGGCAGAAGATTTTTGCATTTTCATAACACTCAATCAGAAGGTCGAAAGAGATGAAAGAGAAAGAAAATACAACCGTCCCTTTAATCCTTTAGCGCTCTTGTCCCTGCTGTGTTATGCATAACTGTATGTGGAACAAAAAAGGAAATTATTTATTTTTTCCGATAGGGATCGTTTATCTCTTGACAAATGGCCTTTTAATGGGTGTCCAGGATCTTTCTTCAAGAAAGATTCCAGGCAAGCTGGAATAACAAAGGGAGCCGGAATGACAAAAGTCGCAACCGAGATAGGACATTAGATTTGCATGAACATTAGGTATACAAAAAGACTATAGCTGCCTCAGACCTGAACTGTCCTTTTTGACGTCACTTCCTGGGTGAGTGCATCTATCTCGGCCCCATCCATAGTCTCCTTTTCGAGAAGACTTTTTGCTAATGCCTCAAGAAGATCAAGGTTTTCTGTAACGAGTTTTTTAGATGTATCGTATGCCTCGATTACTATTCTCTTAACCTCTTCGTCTATATCAATTGCAGTCTTTTCGCTATAGTCTTTATGCCTTCCTATCTCTTTTCCGAGGAAGATATGTTCATCTTTTTTCCCGAATGTGAGGGGACCAAGCTTTTCAGACATTCCCCACTCTGTAACCATCTTTCTTGCAAGATTCGTTGCTCTCTCAAGGTCATTGCCAGCCCCTGTTGTCAAATGATTCAAGGCGATCTCCTCTGCAGCCCTGCCACCGAGCAAGACCGAGAGGGCCTTCATAAGATACTCTTTGGAATAGGTGTATCTGTCATCTATAGGCAACTGCTGTGTTACACCAAGTGCCATTCCCCTCGGGATAATACTTACCTTGTGTATTGGGTCAGTACCTGGAGTTAGCTTAGCAACAAGTGCGTGGCCTGCTTCATGATAAGCAGTATTATTCTTTTCTGTCTCGCTTATAATCATGCTCTTTCTCTCCACGCCCATCAACACCTTATCCTTTGCTGCCTCAAAATCAGACATCTCGACCTTGCTTTTTGATTTCCTTGCTGCAAGCAAGGCGGCCTCATTGACGAGATTTGCGAGATCAGCACCCGAAAAACCAGGTGTTCCACGGGCTATCTGCTCAAGATTAACCCTCTCATCAAGGGGTATGTTTCTCGTATGTACTTTGAGTATTTCAAGCCTTCCCTTAACATCGGGGTGCGAGACGACTACTTGTCTGTCAAATCTACCAGGTCTGAGAAGAGCTGGGTCGAGGACATCAGGCCTATTTGTGGCTGCAAGAATAATGACGCCCTGATTGGTTTCAAAACCATCCATTTCTACAAGGAGCTGGTTCAGAGTCTGCTCACGCTCATCATGACCTC
>JBGQMP010000161.1:0-4533 GCA_041500685.1 Thermodesulfovibrionia bacterium
CGTACCGCGCCACTTTTGAAAAGATACAGGAAAACGAGTTCAATCTCAATATTCCTCGATATGTAGATACCTTTGAGGAAGAGGAAGATATTGATATTGATGCAGTGCAGAAGGAGATTGTTGAACTTGAGGCCGAACTTTCCTCAGTACGAAAAGACATGAATAAATACCTGAAGGAGTTAGGTCTATGAACAGCTTCCAGATACTTGCTCTTGATGGCGGCGGGATAAAGGGGCTATTTTCTGCTGCTGTGCTGACGCATTTGGAAGAAGATCTTCAAATAAATGTCACAGATTATTTTGATCTTATCGTCGGAACCTCCACAGGCGGGATAATCGCATTAGGTCTCGGCATCGGCATGAGGCCACGTGAAATTGTCAGATTTTATGTCAAAAAAGGTCCTGAAATTTTTCCTCGTGGAATCGGATTCAACTTAAGACAATTCTGGCGAAATAAGTTTTATACTTCTCCCCTTGAGAATGCTCTTAAGGAATGCTTTAATGACAAGCTTCTTGGGGAAAGCAGGAAGCGTCTTGTTATACCTTCATACAACCTTGGAGACGATGACGTGTACCTATTTAAGACTGCTCATCATGAGCGTCTTAAGCGTGATTATAAAGTTCCAATATGGAAAGTTGCACTTGCAACGAGCGCTGCGCCGACATATTTCCCTTCCTTTCGCGGTATTAATCATATGCGTCTTATTGATGGGGGTATCTGGGCAAATAATCCCACAATGGTAGGCATTGTTGAAGCCGTCAGTATGCTCGGTCAGTCTTTAGATTCAATCAAGGTATTAAGCCTCGGCACAACGGATGAGATTAAGATAAGACCTGATAAGCTCGATAAGGGTGGTTTCTGGCAGTGGAAGAAGGCTGCTCTTGATGTGTTTCTCCGTGCACAAAATATAGGAACTTTTACACAGGCTTTGCATCTTTTGGGAGAAGGCAAGGTCATACGTCTTAATCCAAAGGTGCCTGACGGATTATTTGCGATGGACAAATTATCTGAAAAAGAACTGCTAAGTAAGGCAGCACATGAAAGCCGTCATTTTTCACCTCAGTTCAGAGAGGTATTTATGAACCATAAAGCACAGGAATTTAAACCATTCCATAAATAGAAGGAGGACATCGTATGGCAAATGATATCGTATCACAGTATAACAAGCTTCTTGAAAACCTTTCTAACGAACTGGATATCTCTGAGAGCCATTTTAAACAAGCAGAAGAACGCTATAAAGCCATAGGCAGATGGCTATTAAGAGAGGATTCGACTGTCACTGAATATGATCCGGATATATATCCGCAAGGGTCTTTTCTGCTTGGAACTCTTATCAAGCCGGTTACTGATGCAGAAAAATATGACATTGACCTCGTTTGCGTATTGAACCTTACAAAAGATCAGGTCAGCCAGAAACAGTTAAAGGAAATGGTAGGAGAGGAAATTAAAGACTATGCCAAAGCCAACAGCATGAAATCCATGCCCGAAAACAAAAGACGCTGCTGGACGCTGAACTACGCCGACGGCGCTCAATTCCACATGGATACACTGCCAGCGATTCCAGATGGAGACTCGTTCAAAAATTTCTTGGAAAGCAAGGGAGTTTCAGCGAATTGGACGGAATTGGCTATCGCTATCACTGATAAGACTCACCCTAACTATGATCGAATTGCTGACGAATGGCCATGTAGCAATCCCAAAGGATATGCAGAGTGGTTTAAGGAACGCATGAAAACTCAGTTTGATGCTCAGCTTAAGTCTTTTGCTGAATCAATCCGGGCAGGTATCGAAGATGTTCCAGAGTATAAAGTGAAAACGCCGCTCCAAAGAGCAATTCAAATCCTTAAGCGGCATCGTGACATGCGTTTTCTCGGTCATGATTCAGAGGGCGATAAACCAATTTCAATGATCATCACTACCCTTTCGGCAAAATTGTATCAGAACGAAGGAGATGTTTATTCTGCTCTCAAGAATATTGTCGAACAGATGGATACGTATGCTGCTTTGCTCTCCCCGAGCGTTTCTCTGAATGAAAACCTGCGCAGTCAACATCTTATAGAAAGAAAGCCTGATGGTATTTGGTATATACCGAATCCAGTAAATCCTGAGGAAAACTTCGCTGATCGGTGGCATGAAAATAACAATAGAAAGGCCCGTGCCTTTTTCCAATGGGTTACTTGGGTACGCAGTGACTTAATTGAGGTATTAAGGCAGGCTGATATGAAGCAGATAAGTGAGTCTCTTGGGCACCATTTTGGTGAAAGCATTACCAAGAAGGCCTCAGCGGGCTTATACATAGTTTCCGCTCCGGCAATTCTAACTCACGCGAAAGATGACATTCCGAATGTAGAGATAAGAAATCCCAGTAAGCCATGGAGCATAGGTGGACGATAGACACGCAACAATTCAGAAGCATTTCACTGAACTGGCAGAGCAATACCATGGACTTGCATTGACAGGGGGTGATTATAACACATGGATAGTTCGAGGGCTGTTGGAATTTCCAGCGACTTATGAGGATATCAGTATCAGAGATAAGTTTCAAATAGAGCTTTCTATTACTGAAGATTACCCTGATACTCCACCAATTGCCAAAGAGACTGGTGGGCGCATCCCCAAGGAGTTTCATACAAACCCAGATGGGTCGTTCTGTTTAGGTGCCCCGTTAGAAGTGCGAATGAAGTTTGCCAAGAAGCCATCACTTCTTGGATTTGTTAATGAACAGGTCATTCCGTTTCTTTTTTCATTTTGTTACTTTCAACAACATGGGAGAATGCCTTTCGGCGAGCTTCCTCACGGGGGTAAAGGGATTCTCGAATACTACACACAGCTTTTTAATGTTACATCAGACATAGTCACCATTGAACTACTGAAGATACTTGCTGAGAACAACTACAAGGGACACCATGATTGTCCCTGTGGAAACGGAAAGCGGATACGAAACTGTCATGGCGAATTACTTCGACAGATCATCTCCTATCAAAGCCAAACTGAACTCCCTTACGATTATGTACAATGCCTGACATACCTCCAAAAGTCAGGGCAAATACCGAAGTCGTTACTTAGTAAAAACTCAATGAATCTTATTACAAAATATAGTCAAGGGCTTAATAAAAATGAGAAGCGTGGGGTTAACGCAATTCGAATTAAAAAATGAATTTAATAAGTGATGAGTCTATTCTATTTAAAGGAGATTGGATATGGTCGTGCCTAAAGGCTGGTCTCATAATAAGTTATCTGATATAGCAATCATAAATCCGAAGAAGTCAAGGAGATTAAAGGATGATGACTTGGTAACATTTTTAGCTATGTCTGACATATCAGAAGATGGAAGAGTTCTTAATTACCAAACAAGGAAATATTCAGAGGTTTGTGAAGGATATACACCTTTTGAAAATGGAGATATTATTATCGCAAAAATAACCCCATGTTTTGAAAACGGCAAGGGGGCATTAGTTACAAGGCTTTTAAATGGTATTGGGTTTGGAAGTACCGAATTACATGTGCTTCGTCCATTAAAAAATAAGATTTCCAAAGAGTTTCTATTTCAATTTATAAATAGCAGGCACTTTAGAAAACTTGGAAAAGCAAATATGGTCGGAACTGCTGGACAAAAACGTGTTCCTGTAAACTTTATTTCAACATATAAATTTATTTTTCCTCCCTTACCTGAGCAAAGAAAGATTGCTACAATACTTTTTGTTTGGGATAAGGCTATTGAAAAGGTAACTTTTCTTATTGATGTTAAGAGGAATTTCAAACAAGCCCTCATGCAGGAACTCCTTACAGGCAAGCTGCGATTTAAGGAGTTTGTAAAATCCAATATGAAAACAAAAACTCATTACGGCGTTATTCCAGGTGATTGGGAATATTCAAAAGTTGAAGAGATTGCAGATGAAGTATCCGACCGTAATGAAAAAGGTAGAAACATACCTGTCTTATCGTGCACTAAATACGATGGACTGGTAGACTCCCTGCAATATTTTGGAAAGCGTATCTTTAGCGAAGACACTTCTGATTACAAGATTGTTCGGCGTGATCAATTTGCTTATGCTACTAATCATATTGAAGAAGGATCTATAGGGCTTCTTGACTCCCTTGACAAAGGATTGGTAAGCCCTATGTACACAGTTTTTAAAACAGATGAAAACGTCTATGCTCCTTATCTCTACAAGGTATTTAAAACGGAACTTTATCGTCATATCTTTGAGGCTAATACAAGTGGTTCAATAGATAGGAGAGGAGGCCTACGCTGGAAACAGTTTAGTCAAATACATATCCCTTTACCGTCTATCGAGGAACAAAAGAAAATCTTTGCCTGCATTGATACACGTGATAGAGAAATTAGATTGCTTCAGCAATTAGTAGAGGCATTAAAAACTCAAAAAAAAGGCCTGATGCAGAAATTACTTACAGGTAAGATTAGAGTAAAAGTATAAAAAGGAGGGCACTATGCAACAAGCCCCATCAATGAAAGAAGACCATATATCACAAGTACCGGCATTGCAGCTTTTACAGAATCTTGGTTATACG
>JBGQMP010000162.1:0-4527 GCA_041500685.1 Thermodesulfovibrionia bacterium
AAAAGGGTAAAGGATGACTTAGGGAAGATCGATAAGTATGTCATTACGAACAAAAAACTGTTTAAAAAAGGACTGGCGCTCCTCAGCTCCTCGGCAAATTCGTTCTGGAAAGAATACCATCTTGGTATCCCTGTAAAGAACGAATTGATCGTTGATAAGTCTCCTTATACAAAACCTCTTATGGATATTCTTGATAACTATCAGAGGTATGCTGTTTTGCTCGTAGATAAGGAATCTGCAAGGATCTTTGTGATTCACCTTCGTGAGATTGTAGAATACGGAGAAGTCTATACCCCTGACATTCCCGGAAAACATAAAAAAGGTGGATGGTTTGCCCTTTCCCAGAATCACTATGAAAGGCATATCGATTATCATGTAGGCATGCACCTTAAAGAGGTGATAGAAAAGCTGGATTCTTTCATGGGCGGAGAATATATTGGGAGACTGATATTAGGTGGATCTGATGAAGCTGTTTCTATGGTAAAAGGCATGCTTCACAAGACAGTTCTTGATAAGGTCATAGAGACAGTGAAGATAGAGATGTTTGCTAAAAGTTCCGAGGTTCTATCAAAGGTTGAACCCATCGTTTTTGATTATGAAAAAAATAAAGAGAAGGAAATGGTAGAAAAACTGTTTACAGGAGCCATGAAAAAGAAGGATGCGGTTTTAGGGGTAGAAGATGTTCTCCATGCTCTGCAGGAACAAAGAGTTTGGAAATTAATATTTGTAAAGGATCTCAAGACATCAGGATACTCCTGCAAATCCTGCGGGTTTTTAACTGTCCAGAAGGCTGATCCCTGTCCATATTGCAAAGGTGAGATGGAGATGGTTGATTACCTCATAGATCTTGCGGGTGAAAAGGCAATAGGGCAGGGCGCCCTGGTTGAAGTTTTGACAGATGATAAGAAGTTGAGGGAAGCTGGAGGCATAGGGGCATTTTTGAGATTCTAAAGTCTTTTTATAAATCGAAGAAAAGGGCTATTTGTGTAGCGCGGCCTCTTTTATTAAATCCCTCATCTCTCTTACAGCCCTTTCCATGCCTACAAGAACTGCCTGAGAGACGATACTGTGTCCTATGTAAAGTCCTCTGATACTCTGTAAGGAAGCTATCTTCTGGACATTAAAATAATTGAGACCATGGCCTGCATTGACGGTAAGACCGATATCGAGGGTATATCTTACAGCATTCATGATTCGTATTAATTCTTCGTGTTGTCTTTTACCTTTTGCATTCGCATACATTCCTGTATGTATTTCTACCATATCTGCTTTTATCTGCTTTGACACGTTGATATTTTCAAAATCAGGATTTATAAATAAACTAACTGGGATGCCTTTATCCTGGATCTTTTTTATTGCCTCACCGATGATTTTTCTCTGCGATTTCACATCAAGTCCACCTTCTGTTGTGAGCTCCTGTCTCTTCTCAGGCACGAGTGTAACCAGGTCAGGTTTTACATGAGAAGCAATGCTTACCATCTCTTTTGTTGCTGCCATCTCGAGGTTTAATTCAACAGCCACAAACTCTCTCAGCAACTTCACATCCCTGTCCTGAATATGACGCCTGTCTTCCCTCAGGTGAACCGTAATTCCATCAGCTCCGCCAAGTATAGCCAAGGTCGCAGCCATAACAGGGTCAGGGTCGATACCTTTTCTTGCTTGCCTTATCGTGGCTACGTGATCAACGTTTACGCCAAGTAACATTTAAAACCTCCACAAATGAACTACCCCGCAGTCAATCTGCGAGGTATCAAGTTTGTCATTCCACACTTGATGCTGAATCCGGAAGTATAAAAGTCTTTCTTCCTGGATTCCTGCTGGAGTTTCCCCCTGGATTCCCGCTTTCGCGGGAATTACAAAAGGGGCAGGAATGACAGACTAAAGGAAACATACTATTCGTACCTTGATGCACAGCATCGAGGGTTCAAGCTAACCTAAATCACTAGAATCCTCGGACCCTATACCCCTTGTGAACCCTTTCTTTAACATATCCTCGGTAGCTGGTCTCCTGAGAGCATTTCAACGATTCTGGTTCCACCGATCAACGTCTTCAGGAGCACCATTCCGGCAGGTGCCTCTTGCACGTCACCGATTAATCGAGTTTCCTTACCAAGTGGATGCTTTTTCATGATATTTACGAGCGATTCTGCTACATCGGGACTTGCTATAGCAACAAGTATCCCTTCATTGGCTACATACAATGGGTCAAAGCCAAGGAGTTCACACGCGCCTCTTACCCCGGGGGGCACGGGAATGAACTCTTCTTCAATTACAATACAGTATCCTGAATCTGTTGCAATCTCTTTGAGTGTCGTTGCAAGACCTCCTCTGGTAGGATCTCTCATTGCGTGTATCTTCTTTGTTGTATTCAACATATCCCTGACGAGACCGTTCAAAGGGGCCGTATCACTCAAAATGGGTGGCTCAAAAGTCAGGCTATTTCTCTCCCCAATAATGGAGATCCCATGATTTCCAATGGGCCCGCTGATAATAACCTTATCAGCGGGCTTAACTCTTAAAGGAGATATATCAAGTCCTTCTTCGATTATTCCAATTCCAGATGTGTTGATAAAAATACCATCCCCTTTCCCCCTGTTCACTACCTTTGTGTCTCCGGCAACGATCTTTACCTCTGCTTTTTCAGCAGCAGTAGACATTGAAGAGAGGATCCTCTTTAAATCGTCGAGGGGAAAACCTTCCTCAAGAATAAATCCCACTGTCATGTAAAGGGGTTTTGCACCTACCATTGAAAGGTCATTCACCGTGCCATATACGGAAAGATCGCCAATATTTCCTCCAGGAAAGAATACGGGAGAGACAACGTAGGAGTCGGTTGTGAAGGCAATCTTTCCCTTGTTTATCCCTTCAAGTACAGCAGAATCGTTCAGGGATTTCATCTCAAATTCAGGGGCGAAATGTTCTCTGATTAATCGGTACATCATGGTGCCACCGCTACCATGGCCAAGGAGTATCCTATCCATTTTCTGCTATCCTCTCTGTGTCATTCCGCACTTGATGCTAAATCCAGGGTTTCCCGGATTCCTGCTGGAGTTTACCCCTGTATTCCCTCCGCCTAAGGCGGATTCGCGGGAATGACAAGAAGGGGCAGGAATGACAAACATATTTAAATTCCCTGCGGTCTTGCAGGCTGTCCGATAATTCAAAACATCTTGGTATCGTCATTCTGAATTTATTTCAGAATCTCGTATTTTCAATGTATTATAATTACGACAGATCCTGAAACGTCCGCATGAGGCAGATCAGGATGACAATTGTCGGACAATCTGTTTTGTTGCAGGGTCATTCATTACCTTTTGCTATTTTTAGTCCTGAAAGCAATTTTCCATACTTGTAATATGCAGCGCAGCTTCCTTCTGAACTGACCATACACGCCCCTACAGGTCTTTCGGGAGTACAAGTCCTTCCAAAGAGGGGACAATCTGTTGGTATCTTTATCCCCCTCAGGACTAAGCCACACTGGCAGGCTTTCGGTTCCTGGGCCTCTGGGACATCAATATCGAATAGACTGGTAAAATCCCAGCGGCTATATTTATTTTTTAATCTCAGGCCACTCTGAGGGATTATCCCTATTCCCCTCCAGTTCGCATCGCATGGTTCAAAGTATTCATTGATAAGAGACATGGCTTTCTGATTGCCTTCCTTCGTTACAGCGCGCTTATATTGAATCTCCACAGCTGCCCGGTTTGATGCAATCTGTTCAAGGAGCATGATGATACCTTGAAGTATGTCTTCTGCATCAAAGCCTGTTATTACCGAAGGTACTCTATAATCAGATGCTATAAATTCATAAGGCCTGCTTCCTATAATTGTACTCACATGTCCAGGGAGAATAAGACCATCGATTCTGACATCACCGTAAGCAAGGAGAGCTTTTAATGCTGGGGGAACTAATTTATGTGTGGAGTATATATAAAAATTATGAGCTCCTATTTTTTCTGCTTCAAAGAGGGTTCCGGCAATAGATGGTGATGTTGTCTCAAAACCTGTAGCAAAGAATATAACATTCCTGTCTCTATTTTCCATTGCAAGTTTCAGTGCATCCATTGGGGAATAGACAATCCTTATGTTTGCGCCTTCTGCCTGTGCATGATAGAAAGATTGATTGCTCCCAGGCACTCTCATCATATCACCAAATGTCGTGAGGATGCTCCCATTCATCCTCGAAATTGCTACAGCAGTATCCACATCTTTTATCGGAGTAACGCACACAGGGCAGCCAGGGCCACTCAGGAGGCTAATTTCTTTGGGAATAATATCCCTGATGCCGTGTTTGAATATTGCTACCGTATGCGTTCCACATACTTCCATGAGCTTTACCGGTTTACCGATGGCACCCATTAAATCTTTTATTTTTGTAAGTATCCTTTTGTCCTTCATGTCGCTTTCTTTATTCTTTCTCTAATTATATATGCCTGACCAAGGGAAATACCAGCATCATTCGTTGGCACTTTATCATGAATATGTATCTTCATGCCTATTGATGTAAGGCTGTCCATTGCCCTTTCC
>JBGQMP010000163.1:0-4515 GCA_041500685.1 Thermodesulfovibrionia bacterium
CAATGGCAAAAGACAGGGGATATATGGCAGTTGCCACTTGAGATACTTCCTCCGGATTTCAGAAAACAAAATGGTACAACTGTCATATTAACGGGATTAGACAGGAGGTTTGAGCCAGGAGATATCGAGGAAAAGATAATCGAAGGCACACCGATTAAGGCCCCTCATTTTAGAGTGAGATTAAACAACCATAGTGTAACGCCAAGGAGCTTGAGAGGTCATAGAATCCCATTCCTTGAAGGGACTTCTTTTGGTCCTATATCTGGTGAAATAGTAATCCTCCCTGAGACCGCCTCTACAGCCTCAGACCTCGGAATTGAGGTGAAGGTCAAGCAAGTAACGATAAGAAGGGAGCTTTTCGGCATGGAAACATGGGGAAAAGCAATGGCAAGGGTAAGGGGCGAGGTTAATGCAGACTTTCTTCCCATAACGAGTGATAGAACAGGGTTTCTTAAAGACTCCAATGAATATCAGGAGTTTTTAGCAGTTATGGGAAAAGTGATGGAGAGTGTGAGAGTGTCTCTTCAGAAATTGACTGTAAAAAAGGAAGGCAAAAGGATCAGTCGTGCCCTTAAGGAAGCCCTTCAAAAGATATACAAGGCACTGGCAGCAAATCCTGATCTATCGCCGTTTGGTGCATTTCCCATCGGCGATGAGGCAAAAGGCATAGGTAACGCTGCTGAGATTTCTAGGGAAAAAGAAGGAGTTACAGAAGAAGAGATCAAGGTAGGAGAAAAACCAAAAGCCCCTGAGAAAAAGAGGAAGAAGAAACCAAAAGTAAAGAGACTTACTCCCAATGCGATTATAAAAAGAATAAAATTTGGTGAAACAGGTGTCTCATGTGTTGTTGATAGCTTTGGTGAGGACGGCCCTGAGGTTTTTTCTGAAGAAACAACCATTTATTTAAACCGTGACCATCCGCTCTATAAACGAGAGTCAGCAAGAGTGGATACCCATATATTGAACTTAGCGAGACTTATTACACAAGAAATTTCTCTTATGAAAGACCCAAAGAATCCAAGACAGGCATTTGAAAGACAGAGCAAGCTTCTCAGAGATGCATTCATTGAAAGAAGTAGTTGACATTGCAAGATAAAGGTAGTATATTTGGTAGTATGAAAATCAAGACATCCATAACCCTTTCAGAAGAACTGATTCAAAGTATTGATGAGTTATTTGGTGGTCGGAAAAACAGGTCAGAGTTTATTGAGAAGGCAGTAAGGGATTATGTTGAAAGGCAGACACAAAGAAGAAGGGATTTAAAGGATCTAGATATTCTCAATAGAAAAGCTGATAAGCTCAACAGGGAAGCAGAAGATGTCCTGCATTATCAGGTAGATTTATGAGGCGTGGTGACCTTTATCGAGTTTACAAAGGCATCTCTCATGATCCTAAAAAATTCCGTGTATTTGTGATTGTAAGCCGTCAAGTACTTATTGATTCAAGATTTTCTACACTGATCTGCGCTCCGATTTATTCGAGTTATGATGGATTATCCACGCAGGTAAAAGTTGGTGTTGAGGAAGGATTAAAACACGAAAGCAGTGTTCACTGCGATGAGCTCGTCAGCATTCAAAAATCATCCCTCAGGAATTTCGTTGGTTTACTTTCTCCTGAAAAATTTGAGCAATTGAATGATGCGCTTAAAGTTGCGTTAAGCATCTCGTAATTCTTCCAGCGCAGATAGCTCCGAGCCTTACTAATTGTTCGTGATAGAATAGATTGAACAGGAAGTTTTTCATTGAGAGTAGCCAAACTTTATAGCTTCAATGACATTCGGATTGAGGATATGCAGGTTCCAGAAGTAGTACCCGGTGATGCCTTAATGAGGACCAGGGCTTCGGGCATATGCTCTGGAGATGTGATGCCCTGGTATATCCAAAAGAAGGCGCCTCTTGTACTCGGTCATGAGCCAGCGGGCGAGATTATTGAAGTCGGCAATAACGTAAAATCCTTCAGATCTAAAGACAGGGTTTTCACCCACCATCATGCGCCTTGCCTGACATGCAGGTATTGCAGGAGGGGTGATCATGTGCAGTGTGAAACATGGAAGAACACAAAGATTATTCCCGGGGGCATTTCAGAATATATCCTGATACCAGAAACAAATCTGAAGAACGACACACTGAAGTTGCCTGGGACGATGAGTTTTGAAGACGGGACGTTGATTGAACCGACTGCCTGTGTTTTAAAAGGACTCAAGCGAGTAGGACTTAGATTTAATAATTTTTTTAATGGAGATACCCCTCACCCTAACTCTCTCCCACAGGGGGAGAGGGGACTTAACCCCACCTTCCCTCCCCTTAAGTTAAGGGGAGGGAAGGTGGGGTTATCCTCCTCCCTTGATGGGAACCCACCACACCATTTCCCCTCCCTTGATGGGAGGGGTGGAGGGGAGGGTGATAAATTATCGTCCTCCTTTGTAAGTCCGAGTTTTTTGAATGTTTCATTGTCAGGGAGAACAGTCCTCGTCATCGGACTCGGGGTGATGGGACAGTTAAACATTCTTCTTGCGAGGAGATTTGGGGCGGGTCGTATTATTGGTGCTGATATGATTCAGTATAGACTCAAGAAGGCAAAGGAGTTCGGTGCTGACGATGTGATCGATATATCAAAAGAAAGTCTTGTGGATTCCCTCAAAAGGGTTACCGGTGGTGATATGGCGGACATTGTTATTGTTGGCCCAAACAGCGTTGAGGCAATGCAGGATGGTATATCTGCTGCCGGTGCCGGAGGAACAGTCCTCTTTTTCACGCCTGCAAAACCAGGAGAAAAGCTGACCATCGATCCTAATGATCTGTATTTCAGAGATATCAATATAGTCACAAGTTATTCCTGTGGTCCTGCTGAGACGGCAGAAGCCCTTAAGCTTATTGAAGAAAGAGTTGTAAGTGCCGAAATGCTCGTCACACACAGGTTTCCAATAGAAAAAACTGCTGAGGCATTCAGGGTGGTTGCAGAGGCAAAAGAGTCACTTAAAGTGGTGATAACGTTTTAATATATAGGATTCAAATCAAGGGATGTCAGGCAAGATGCCTGCCCCATTTTCAAATAAAAATATCGAAAAAAATGAAAATAGCCGAGGCATCTTGCCTCGGATTGTAGATAATGTTTTAAATGAAAATCCTCATTAGGAAAATTTAGAAAATGGCCGGGACATCTCACCTGAATGATATCAGGCAAGATGCCTGACCTATTTTCGGATGGTTTCAACATGAAAATAGACGCGGCATCTTGCCTCGGTTGAGGGAATAAGCAAATAAATATATGGGTACTCTAAAACGATTAAATTTGGAGTGTTATCCGTCATTTATTACTACAAAAACGATTGACAACTATCCATTTTTCAGTAGTCCGAAAAATGCTGAGATAGTAATATCTGCACTTTATTTTGGAAGGAAACATGATTGGTTTAATCTTGTTGCTTTTGTTATCATGCCTGACCACCTACATTTGATTATTGTCCCGGCCCAAAAGAACATCTCTCAGGCAATGCATAGCATTAAGAGTTTTTCGAGCAACGAGATAAACAAAATTAACACAAGAAATGGGAAGGTTTGGCAATCAAGCTTTAGAGATTTTACAATTTACACAAAGGACCTTTTGTTAGAGAAGATTGCTTATGTTCATAATAACCCTGTTAGAAAAGGCTTAGTGTCAGATGCAAACAAATATCCTTTTTCTTCTGCTAATGCCATTTATGAGACAGATATTGCAAAGGTATTATGATGTCAGGCAAGATGCCTGACCTATTTTCGGTGGTTTTAACATGAAAATAGCCGAGGCATCTTGCCTCGGCCTATATCTTTAGTGGAGGGGTTGTATTAAATGAAAAAGAAAATTCCTCATTGTGATTTCAGGGAGGAGAAAAAGAACAAGGCAATCAACAAAAGTCGGTTGTACAAACACAAGGGTAATTTTACGTGGCAGGGAATAAAGGCAGAGAAGTATAAGGATGAAGGTAGTCATTGGGCGGATATCCTAAGAAAAGTATTGATAGGCAGGCACAATGAGTCTACGAAATTCCATCTCAGATATTTTGAGATATCGCCGGGAGGCTACAGTAGTTTCGAGAAACACCAGCATGAGCATGTTGTTGTTGGAATAAGGGGTAAGGGAAATGTCCTCTGTGCAAAAAGAAATTATGAATTGAATTTCCTCGATACCTTCTACATAGCTCCCAATACGCCACACCAACTCAGTAATCCCTCTAACGAACCGTTCGGTTTTCTGTGTATTGTAAATGCAAAAAGAGACAAGCCTAAAGTTTTGAAAAAAAGGGTTCAAGGATTCAAGTTAAAACTGTAATGCGTAATGTGTATTTTCTTTAACTCATTACTCATTACGGATAACGCATTACTATTTTGAATCATAGTGTCCTGTCTGTAAAACTTCTTTACACTTTTTCTTTAGTCATTCCCGTGTAAACGGGTCACCTCAGCGACTCGTCCGCACTCAGGCGGACTCGCCGAGGAGAGCCGAGGCGAGAATCCAGTGTCTATGTTTCTGGATTCC
>JBGQMP010000164.1:0-4501 GCA_041500685.1 Thermodesulfovibrionia bacterium
CCTTATCTCAATCTTGGCAGGATCTATCTCATTGACAATAACAAAGCAGATGCGATAAAGACCTTCAGGGAGGGTTTGAATTATGAAGCTAATCAGCAAATTGTAGATGAATTGAACAGGCTTTTAATAAGAAAACAGCCTATTGTTACTTTTTTAAAAAGAAGTAATCCAATCAATAAGTATCTCGGAATTATCCTCAAGAAATTAAGACTCCGATAATTTTTGTGATATCTGAATTAATGATAGGATATAGCAGGGAAACAGAAATAGTCCGCTCATTTTAATTTGAGGAGTACATAGGTAGCTCCTAAACCCCCATCACAGTCTTTGGCAGTGGCATAAGCCAAGACACATTTTCTGAAAGGACGTTGAAGCCACCTTTTTAGTGCTTCTTTAAGGACAGGTCCCTTTGGGGACTTGAGACCCCTTCCGTGTATAACCTTAACGCAGGTGTACTGATTTGCGATAGCTTTTCTAAAGAACTGTCGGAGGGCCTCTTCTGCTTCAATGATGGTTAGACCATGCAGGTCAATATAATCCTGTATAGAAAAATCACCTTGATGGAGTCTTTTTGCCAGATCTTTTCTAACATCTGGTCTTGTCCACTCTGTATATTCTCCCGTATCAGACAAACGTATTTTTATCTTACCGTAGACTATTTCCTTCAAGACCTCAACAGCATCCTCTACGCGGTATGGCATGACCTTAATTGCTGGACGCGTATAAGGAATTTTCCTGAATTCCTTATACGCTCTTACATCTATCATAGCTTCAAGAAATATCTCTTCGTCGGCTTTTTCTCTACACGGTTTTTCCTTAATTTGAAGAGCGTTTTTGAGCTCCTTGAATGAACTGAGTGAGCGTGTTAGCTTTTTCACTGCTAAACCTCCACGACTCTATGGGGGATACAAACTTTCTCTTTAATTTTATTATGTGCTATTTAGCATATATAATGGTAGCCCTATGAAAACTTTTCATTGCCGATCAATTGTATAGGCTGAAACCTTTTCAATGGTCTTTGATCTCAAATGCCCTTTTAACCACCACTCATAGTACCTTTCTCCAAGGAAAATAGTTATAATCGCAAGACCAAAGCCAGCGATAATGTCTACAACATAATGATACCGGCAGTAAACGGTAGAAAAAATAAGGGCTAACACAATAGGCAAGAATATCCAGAAGATGCCCCTCTTGAATCTATAGGCAAGGTAAAGAACTACCAACGCTATGGCTGTGTGCCCGCTGGGGAAGGCATCTCTTTTTATCCCTTCGAGCTGGTTCAAGAGTCTCTGTATTGGCTCTGCAATAAAAAGGCCCTGAAGTTCAGTCGTCTGCAAATGACTTATAGTGAATCTTGGCCCGATGGCAGGCATGAGGATATATCCGAAGTAGGAAAGATAAAAGCAGAAGAGAATCAGAAATACGGTCCTCTCAAATTT
Organism: Thermodesulfovibrionia bacterium; assembly: GCA_041500685.1. Taxonomy (GTDB): domain Bacteria; phylum Nitrospirota; class Thermodesulfovibrionia; order Thermodesulfovibrionales; family SM23-35; genus DASPRG01. The sequence goes on from JBGQMP010000164.1 coordinate 1,440, forward strand.
TCCTCTTTGATTATTGTATAAAAGGGTGATACCGAAAATTATCGGGATAAAATAATATGTTGAATAGAAAAGTTGAAGTATGTCCGTTAGGAGAGGACTCATAATCTCTTCGAGCATGACTGTAGGATGACCATGAAAGATCAGATAATCAAGCCTGATGAGCATTGGGTCTATATCCTTTGGATTTACATAGTGTACCAGATCTCCAAGGCTGTCAAAGATCAGTAGCACACAAATAACCGGGAAGATCAGGTCATGTAAAAGACCAAGGAACCTATTCTTATCCTTCAACCTGACGATAATAACCTGAGAAACAATAAGAATTAAATAAATACGTATAAGCGTGGGAGCCGTTGGCACTTTTTTGTAGAATGCCATTGTCAGAAGGGAGAGAAACAAAAGGAAAAGGATTGTTACTGCATCTGCAGGTCTAAGCCCAAAGATAACTCTTCTCATCAGAGCTTGCTTAATACCTTTTTTATTGCTTTTTCCTTTTTTGATAGTTTTCTTGGACTGCCTTTCCTGCTGGGCTTAACATATTCTTCATCTTCATTTTCACCTTCATACAAAACTTTTTTTTCGATATGCCTCTTCTCCATAGCATTCATAAAATCTTCTGAAGATATCGGTACAGCCCCTGATGTCCATGCATGTGTTGCTATATCTCTGTCTGATGTCACCACAATCCATCCACGCTTTTCAGAGGAGATTATACGCCTGATGACGAAATCAGCCTTCTCGCCAAGTCTCGAGTAGATTACCCTTATTCCACCAATTACAGAGTGATTTTCCAGGGCGCCTCCCGTTTTCCATCCGTCAAAGACAACCGTTATATCGTGACCTTTTTTCTTCCTGTATTCAATGAGAGACTCAATCAGCATATTCCTCTGTTTTTCAAGGTCCTTATGATAGATACCAATGAGATTATAACCATCAATGATGATCGAGGAAATAGCGAACCTCCTACTGTAGCGGCCCTTTTAAGAGGTGAATATCATCGATCCATGCTGTACCCTTGCCATCGATAACCAGATTGAGTTTTACGTTGTCGGGATTTTCTCCCTTTTGCAGGAAGAACGGGGTTTCCTCTGTTGTCCATCCAGTGGTTCCTGTAAGAGGAGTCTGCAGTCCCCGGGAAAAGAACTCGCCTTTGCCCACGAAATGACACCACATCTCCAGGTACACTTTACCTTCTACGCCTTCTGTGCGGACCTTGGCCTGGTAAATCAATCGTGCATTCTCAACATCTATATCGCCCACCTCAAATAGCCGCACTACCATAGGTTCTGTTGAAGTGATTCGCAGAGATCCATTGCCATCACTTGAGACTGCTTTATCAATCTGGACACCGGACTGCGTGATAATACCTTCCATAGTATCAACGGGGAACCTTTTTATCTCAGCAACCCGTGTGGAAGGTTTAGAACAACCAATCAAAGCAAAAATCATCGCAATACACACACAGAAAGCAAAAGTTCTCATAGTCATGAATCTTACCTCCTTTTTATAGGCATCTTATTAATGTAAAGTGTTATTTAGTTTTGAATCTCCTTTTCTTTCCCTATTTTCATTGAATTTTTCACAGTCTAATTATTGATTGAAACCCTTACATTGTCAAGAGAAGTATGGGCGTAACCCAGTTCGATAGGATTCCTTTTTCATATCCCCTCCCTTGGTGGGAGGGGCGGGGGGGAAGGGGATTGAAATGTATCTTCATTTTACCCTCACCCTGACCCTCTCCCATCAAGGGAGAGGGGAGTTAAAATAGATATGCTGCTTCCATGGGTGTTTCTCTGCATCTGTTATAATGTTGTTGTATATGAACGCACTAAATGCTTTTCCAATGTTATTGCGAGCCCGCAGGGCGTGGCAATCCGATGAAGTCGTTGCGAGCGCAGCGAAGCAATCCCATGAGATTCCTCGCTTCTTTCGGAATGACCTTGCAGTCAGATTGCTTCGTCGTTAGCCTTCGGCGGACTCCTCGCAATGACACTCATTTAATGCGTTTGAATTAGTAGGGAGATTAAAAATGCACTTTCCTCATTTATTTCAGGAAGGAAGAATTGGGACATGTCCCTTAAGAAACCGTCTGATCATGTCCTTATATCCAACAAAGTATTCTGTTGACAGTAGGGTAAATGAGCGAATGATAGAGTTCTACAGGGAGAGGGCGAGGGGGCTTGGATACGATGGCATAGAGATTCAGGCAAGTTATGGAGATCTTATCTCATAGCTCCTTTCTCCTCTTTCCAATAAGAGGGCGGATGATTATTGCTAAATTTATAGCTCAATCAGGCGGAGGCGCTATCCTTGCATCAGGAGGGAATAAGGCTACTAAAAGAATGACGATTCCTTCCCATTATCTTCCCCCAGGAAGTCTCCTCCATCTGGCGATGGCGCTTAAAGGAGAAGTTGACATCCCGATTATAGCAGTTGGAAAGATTAACACTCCAGAATTAGCAGATCGGGTTATTCGAGAGAAGTGTGCTGATTTTGTTGCAATGACCCGCGCTCTGATTGCTGATCCCTATCTGCCCGAGAAGGCTAAAGCAGGAATGATATTCGTAAAATTTTTAAACTTATGACGGATATAGTATTTTCGCTCATTCTCGGTCACCGATATTCATCGGGAGACCTCCGAGGCTTTTGCCTCTTGATTTTCATAAAAAACTATCTGACTATCGGCAAAAGAACCCGCTCAAATACTACATCCGTCATTGATTTTATGGATAATAGGGGATAAAGAGTGAACGGTATTCATTATAAGAGAAGATTTCTGAAAGGGCTTTTTGTTGCCCTGAGAATCATTATCTCCTACTGGCTATTTAACCTCGTGAGTATTTTCATGGCAGGTTACAAAAAAGAACTGAGACTCAAAGTCCTGCACAGAAGAAATGCTATCTTTATCAGGGAAAAGGCCCTTGAGATGAAAGGTGTTCTGATAAAGGTGGGACAGTTCCTGAGCTCAAGGGTAGACTTCCTGCCTGATGAATATACCTCGGAACTCTCACTTCTTCAGGACAGTATTCCTCCCCATGATTACTATGAGATAAGGAAAAGGA
>JBGQMP010000165.1:0-4486 GCA_041500685.1 Thermodesulfovibrionia bacterium
ATAAGTCCTCTCATTTTCTCAGCACTGCTTCGGATAGTATTCAGCAGGTGTTTACCTTCATCATCAAGTTTATCTGCATGATCTTCCAACAGCATACTGGAGAAGCCACCAAGCGCCCTTACAGGTGCGCGCAGGTCATGCGAGACAGAGTAGCTAAAGGATTCAAGCTCTCTGTTGGCTGCTTCGAGTTCTGCAGTACGTTGAATAACACGCTGTTCAAGTTCCTCATTGAGTTTGCGTATTTCTTCTTCCGCCCGCTTGCGCTCGGCAATTTCAGCCTGCAATGCTTCATTAACTTTGGTAAGCTCTTCTGTCCGTTCCTGAACCCGTATTTCTAACTCATCGTGGGATTTGAGCAGTGCTTCTTCTGCCTGTTTGCGCTTCTGTTCGCTCCGTCTCAGACGTTTCGTACCCAAGCTGATCCCGCCCAGGCCTATCATCCAGAGCGAGCCGTAAATCAGAGCAAACTTTAAGATGTGCCTACGCTCAAAGGCCAGAAAAGGCTCCATAGGAATCGAAACGCTGAGCCCGCCCCGAATGTCTCCCTCGTGGTATCCTTGTTTAGCGTGGCATCTCAAACAGCCCTTCTCGGTGATTAAAGGGCGCATTAGGCGCATGTACTTTTTACCTTCTATCTCTTTAACCGAACTAATTTCGGTCTCTCCTCGCTCGAAGGCCCGGAGTGCCTCAGTCTCCCATGGATCGGAAGCGTTCTCGGGACGGATTGGATTTAGGCTCGTGATGTGTCCGCGAACACCGAGTTTCTGTTTCTCCAGTTCATGCGCCTGGCGCGTCATGTAAGCAGGATTCATCAGCGTCAGCGCCTTACCTGATGGCGTAGTTATATTGCGTTCAGGCACGTTGGATAAGTAAGGGTTGGGCTGCGTCTCTTTGGCCACTGCCACGTAAACCCCGCCGTGCCCTGCATTCCAGCGGCGGTATATAACGTCTTTCTCGTAAGCTGTCCTTGCCTGATTTTTCGCTGCCTCTATGGCCTCATTTTTAGTATGAAAACTGTAATATATCAGTGAAGTAGCGACGATAATAGTCCATATAACTGCCGAGGCCCAAACGTAACGCTCTACTCGGAGGAAAGGCACTTTAATCTTCTCGGGATTATTCATGATTGCACCTCAGGATGCCATCTGGAATCTTCTATTGTTTTGACTTTGATAAAGAGATCGGAATTATAAGGCAAGACAACTATTATCTTCGCTGGAACATTTTTCATAATCGTTACCACTCCTTATCCAAATATCCTGCTCCAAACAATCGGGATTATCGAGAACAATTATCACTTAAACCTTCTGCGCTATCAAGGCGTCGAATTGCCTCATCAAAGGCGACACCTGCTTTAACTTTGCTCATTTTATACGCCTCTTATTTTTCAATACCAAGGTGTTATACCTTTCGGGCAATCCTTTCAACTTCCAAAGTCCATTCCTGAATGAATATACCACAGTGGACTGAAGGCACTTTTTATAAAGATTATGAACGCCACATCTTTTCTTCTAAATTTATCGCCTTTATCTTTTAACTTTCATAACTTTTTAGGTATATTTATCTTAGTGAAAAAACCACGTAAAAAGAAAAAACCAAAGCCCCGTCTTCCTATTGAGGCAGTGTTAAAACTCCGTAGTCACCCTGTTACAACCGAAAAGGGCAAGAAGGGGTACGACAGAAAGAGCATCAAGGAGCAGGCCAGAGAAATCATAGAGGGAGAAAAGGGTTCTTAGGGTACTGTAAGTGGGATCACAGAGGAGGGAAAATATTTTGCAGAAAATAAATTTTACGCTAGTTTGCTGTCTCATAAATAACTTTACTTACGCGGTCATCCCTGTGGAACAAACTGTTGCAGAATGGGCAAAATTAGTAAAAATGTCATGCTGAACTTGTTTCAGCATCTAATAAAATCAATGGGTTAGGAGAAACCCTGAAATAAATTCAGGGTGACAAAATACTATTTCTGCAACAGCCTGGGAACACTACAGAGATCACCAAAGAAAAAATTTGAATTCTTCTCCCTTATCTGATATACTCTGGACGGTCTTTATGGAAGACAGAGAAAAGAAATCAGTTCTGGAGGCTCTCCTTTTTCTTTCAGGAGAACCAATAACCCTTTCTACCATAAAGGATGCTATTGACCTTCCAGAGTCCGAAATAAAAAGGCTTATGGACGAACTCATTACGCAGTACAGGGAACGAAACGGGGGGGTATTCATCGCTGAGATTGCAAACGGTTACCAGATGGTAACAAATCCTGGTTATTCTGAGTGGGTAATAAAATTCAGAAGTACCCAGCTATCGACCAGACTCTCAATGCCTGCGCTTGAGACCCTTTCCATAATTGCATACAAACAACCCATAATCAAAGCCGAGATTGAACAGTTGAGGGGTGTCAATTCAGACAGTGCCGTCAAGACCCTCCTCGAAAAGAGGCTGATAAAAGTAATGGGGCGTAAAGAAGCACCTGGCAGGCCATTTCTTTACGGGACGACGAGAGAATTTTTGCAATATTTTGGTTTAAAAGACCTAACAGAGCTGCCGACCCTTAAAGACCTTGTAAGGGAAGAGGCAGCCTGATTTTTTGGGGGTTATTATGAAGAGATTTTATTTATTGATCTTGCTCTTAATATTTTCTCTTTTCCTTTCTGCCTACACTTTTGCAGATACAACGTATGTCGTTAAAAAAGGGGACAGTCTCTATAAGATTTCGAAAAAATTCAAGGTCGCAATCAATGAATTAAAGAACAAAAACAAACTTATATCATCTCATATTAAACCAGGGACAGAAATACTTATTCCGATAAAAGACAAAAAACAGGAGACAACTCGTCATACTTCAAGCGTTCAGCGTCATTCGTCAAAGTCAAACACCGAAGATAATTCCTTAGTGAATAAAGTCGAAGATGAGTCTTATCTTTATACAGTAAAAAAAGGTGACACTCTGTCAGCTATATCAAGAAAGTTTTCTATCCCTGTCACTGAAATCAGGGAAATCAATGACCTCAGATCAACAAAACTAAAACCCGCACAGCAACTCCTTGTCAAACGGATAGGACCGAGGACGTATACCGTGCAACAAGGTGATAACATTCATAAGATTGCCAGAAAATATGATATTGATGTGGATGAACTAAAAGACATTAATGGTCTTGAAACAGACCTCTTGAAACCAGGCCAAAGACTCCTTCTTGAGCCCCAAGAAGAACTTGATGAAATAACGAACTATGAGGCGATACTATCACAGGCACAGATAGAGAAAGAGAGCAAGGATGTCTCCGAATCTGAGGAAGTCGGTCTGAAAGACAAGCTCATCCTTTTTGCAAAAAAGTTAAAGGACATCCCCTACCGGTTCGGTGGAAACAGTCTTCTCGGCATTGACTGTTCAGCATTTGTTCAGAAGGTTTATGGCATGATCGGAATAAACCTACCACGCTCTGCGAGGGAGCAATTCCATGAAGGCAGGCCTGTAAATGCAGGAGAGCTATCCATCGGCGACCTTGTATTCTTCAGGACCTATGCCCCTTTTCCTTCACATGTAGGAATCTACCTCGGAGATAACCTTTTTATTCATGCCTCTTCACGAGAAAAAAAGGTTACGATAGATAACCTCACGGAACCTTTCTATATCAAGAGATTTATAGGGGCGAAGAGACTTATCAGGGAAGATACTATAGATGGGGGATAAAAGTTCCCTTTAATCCAACGCATCCATCACTTTCCCCATGTCTGATATATCATACCCTCCAAGCCTTACCACCATCTCTTTGAATTCTTCATCTTCCCTTATAATCTTCAAGAGATTCTGGATCATCTCGGTCTGGAAGAACTCATGAGGAATAGCAAGGTCGTATCTTTCTTTTGCAACAGGGATAAAATCAAGCCCGAGGGCTATTGCAGATGCAAGGATTGCAAGGCCTGTGTCAGCAACCCCAGTGAGCACTGCAGATGCCACACCCATATGGGTATACTCCTCCCGCTCATAACCTCTGACCTCTTTCGGGCTTATTCCAAGCTCCCGTAAGCATTTGTCTGTAAGAAGCCTCGTTCCTGCACCTGCCTGCCTGTTCACAAAAACAACATCGTCTCTTGTTAAATCTTCAAATCCCTTTACGTTTTTTGGATTGCCTTTGAGCACAAGGAGTCCTTGTTCTCTATAGACAAGATTTATAAGAATAGTTCTTTTATCAGAAAGGAATCTTTTGATAAATGGTATATTGTACTCCCCTGTCTCCTCATCAAGGAGGTGCGTTCCTGCAAGATGAGCTTCACCCTTTTTTAATGCCATCAGGCCACCCATTGAGCCCACATGTGCTGAAGAAAGGGACAATCTCGGATACCTCTTCTTCAATATGTTGGCAAGCAGATCCAGGGCATTATCATGACTACCGATGCAGACAACTGTATTTTCGATATCAGCCTGAGTTCTTATGAGTTCAACATACACCTCTGTCCCTGCCCCGATACCCTCAGACATGGCAGG
>JBGQMP010000166.1:0-4449 GCA_041500685.1 Thermodesulfovibrionia bacterium
GAGAACGTGTATTCCGTTATAAGCTACAAAAAACAATATGATCATGAGAATTATTGCTCCAGTAGAACCAAGCGTCCGAACAAGGGACAAGAAAAAATTTTCTTTGAGATTAAATTTTTTCTTGTGGACTAACTCAAAAGGTTCATGGATATTTTCTGTATTTTGAGTCATACCTTTTCCCCTATCCTTACCGCTCTGTATTTTTTGGATATGAAATCAGATACAAGACTCAATACAAAGGTGATAATGAAAAGGATTGCCCCTACCCCGAACAGAGCATAATAATGCAGGCTTTGATACGGTGCCTCAGCCATCTCCGCTGCAATGGCTGCCGGCATCGGCCTGGCAGGGTCAAATATCCAATAAGGCACTACTGCTGCACCTCCTGCAACCATAAGCACAATCATTGTTTCACCTATTATTGTGCCAATGCCGAGGATTACGGCAACACTTAATCCAGACACAGAGGAAGGGATAACTACTCTCCATATCGTTTCCCATTTACCTGCGCCAAGGGAGTAGGATGCCTCTCTGTATGTACGCGGGACTGCAGTAAGGGCATCTTCTGCAATGCTGGCAATAACAGGAACCGCCCTGACAGTCAGCATCAGGGCTGCGGTAGAGATAGTCAGCCCTGATGAAATAAACAGTTTGCTATAACAGAAATCAGCAAGGGTCGTTGAGATAAAAGGGATGTTTGTACTTTTGAGTACTTCGGGAAGCTTTTCAGAAAGGATCGGAGAAAGCCAGTTAGAGAGAAGAGGTGCTATAACCACCATACCGAAAAAGCCAAGTACAACAGATGGGAAACTCGCAAGCATTTCTATGAGGGGCTTTAAAAATTCCTTAACTTTATAATGGGCAATTTCCGCAATATAAACGGCTGTTGCCAGACCTAAAGGGATAGCCATAACAGCAGTAAGGATAGTTACAGCGAGTGTGCCCATGATGAGGGAAAACATCCCGAAGCTTGGAGGATTATACGTGGGATACCATTCCTTACCAAAGATGACTTTTAAAACACCTGCTTTATAGAAAATATGAAATGCCTCTTTGAAAAGAAAACAACCTATGAGGAGAAGAACAATAACAGAGACGAGACCAACAGAACTAACTATGAATTCAACAGCCTTTTCTTTTTTCTGCCATGGTAATGACAATGAACTACCTCATTTTCGATCTAGTTTCTTATAAGGGTCTTAATATAAAAATGTAGCCGCAAACTTTAGTTTGCGTTATCTTTTTACTTTTCAATGATCTTACAACGCAGGCTAAAGCCTGCGGCTACAAAAACTGCTTGTGCAAGAGCCTCTGTTTTGCTTTTTATTTTATACTTACATATTTAACTTCATTGACAATCTTTTGGCCATCCTTAGAAAGCATGAAGTCTATAAATTTAGCTACCGTACCAGAAGGTTTTCCATTCGTGTACATAAAAAGAGGTCTTGAAATAGGCCATGAACCATCACGCACACCACTTGCTGAGGCAGTCTTTTCATTAACTTTGAGAACCTTGATGGATTTATCCACATATCCAATACCGATATACCCAATGGCATATCTATTCTGTGCAACAGTCTGAACAGCCTGCCCACCGGAAACCACAAGAAGCGCATCAGGTCTTACCTTATCACCTTTCAGAACCTTTTCCTCCCATACTTCATAAGTCCCGGAGCTTGTGTCTCTTGAAACAACAGATATTGGTCTGCCCGGTCCACCGAGTTCTTTCCATGTCTTGATCTTTCCGTTATAAATATCTCGTAGTTGTTGTAATGTGACATTGTCTATCTTCATCGAGGGATGAACTATGGGCACTATGCCATCGAGGGCAACTTTATGGGCCGTAAGGGTCACCCCTTTTTCTCTGCCAGCAGTTATTTCCTTATCCTTTGCCTCTCTTGAACTGGTTGCAATACGTGTTGTCCCATCAATGAGAGCCTTAATGCCAGTTCCTGACCCGCTTCCTGATACATATACCCTTACATCAGGATATTTCTTCATAAATATCTCAGCCGCTTTCTGGGCAATCGGGAGAACTGTTGTTGATCCATCAATCCTCAGGTCTTCAGCATATGAGAGACCTGCGAGTGAAAAAACAAAGAAAACAGAGAATAAGATTATTAAAAAACTTTTCATTACCCTTCCTCCTTCTGTGTTTTCACAATACTATTCTATTATTACAATCGTGTTACACTTTTGTTAAATTTCTGTTACATATCTCACCCCCTTTGATACTCATTGAAGACCCTTTCTATGCAACATTTAGGTTAAGAGCCTATTCAGAAATGTTATGAGAGACGAAATCTAGTTTACTTTCATTAACCCTTTCTCAATATCTTTGAAAGGAACATCGGGCATTCGTCATAGTTTTCTACACCACAACAATCTACGCGCTTCTCATCATCAATCAACATCGACGAGAGTAAGGCCATGCATGTATTAATGCCATTATACGGACACCCCATCCCATAGAAACCAATTTCTGATTTATTCAGCCCTGTCAATACCATATCCATTGTTACACCTCTTTTTGAGTAGCTTAGCAGAAGGATGTTACAGAGCTATGAAAAGAAGGTTACATTTCGGTGGCAGAAAATTACTATGAAAATTTTTTAAAACCTGAATCTCCACGATCATATGTCAGTCTCAGCATATACGATAACAAGATATGCATATTCTGGGATATTCCTGCAGTCTCACCATATTTATTTCTACCAATTCCGAAACAAATCTGCTACTTATTCCAATTCGTTCCTGCCACCCCGGAAACAGCCATCAGTCACACTTGCTACCAGAAATTTGCAGTGTGAAATTCTTCATCTAATATGCGTTTGGGAGACTGGTCATTAAATGTTGATTATACTTGTAAATTCACAGCCTTGAAGTTCGGCGGGGTTGCAAACTGCGACTACTTATCCGCAGTTTCGAGAAGTTGAAATAGTTGAGGATTATCAGTTGAAAATATACACAACTTACGAAATCAGAGATGCATTTCACGCTTCTGGCGTTTTGATTTGTCAGCGTCAAAAATAAGAGGAATAGATATTTTGAGAAAAAAATATATGGATAGGAGAATGGTTCAGATAGACCATTTTCAAAAGGACATGAAGTGACGCAAACGACGCAAACAATGAACCGCAAGGAATTATACTTCAAATGTAATCTTCTGATAGCTTGCCAGTCATAGCTTGCCAGTCATTTGACGTGTACACCATTTTGTGATACCCTTACATCAAAACTCATAAATTGCATGGAGGCTGAGATGCGCAGAAAGGGCCAGACTTTTTTGTGGGCAGTCAGCATAGTATTCCTATAATGAATGCGCAGAAGAAAAAAGTCCTTTTTGTCCTTGGCGGCGGTGCCGCAGCCCTTGTTCTTGTAGTAGTCGTTTTCGCCCTCACCTTCGACATAAATTCCTACAGGCCCCGCATCGAGGCCGCTGCCTCCGGGGCGACCGGCCTGGAGGTCAGGATCAATGGGAAGATGGGGCTCTCTTTCTTTCCCTTTGGCGTATCGGCTAAGGATATCCACGTCGCCAACAAGGGAGGCGAAATCATTTCCCTCGAAAACCTCAAGCTGGGGGCGGAGTTGATGCCCCTGCTGAAGAAGCACCTCAAAGTCACCAGTTGCGAGCTTGTCAAACCTGCCGTCACCATCGTGAAGGACGCCGATGGGAAATATAATTTTGAAAGCACTGAAAAGAAATCGACTAAAGGGCAGCCGGGAGCAGCCTTCAGTTTAAATGAGCTCAAGCTGTCCAAAGGGGCGCTTGTCTATCTCGACAAGATGACAGGGGAAAAGACGGAGTTTAAAGATTTCAATCTGGCTATCAAGGGTCTCTCGATAGCAGGGGACGTCGTAAAGAACGTCTCGTTCACAGGAAGCTTCGACTGCAAGGAGGTGCTGCAAAAGGACTTCAGAATAGAAAATCTCAAGGCCGCTGTGAAGGCGGTCAGGGGGATATACAATTTCGAACCTCTTACCATCAGGACCCTCGTCTACTTTGACAAGAAGGCTGGTGAAAAGACCGAGTTGAAAGAAATCAATCTGGCTATCAAGGACCTTTCGGTAGTGGATACCTCAGGGGTTATCATAAAGAACATCGCATTCACGGGGAACCTGGACTGCAAGGAGGTACGGAAAAAGGACCTCAAAATCGACAACGTCAAGAGTCCTATAAAAGCGGAAAGGGGAGTAATCTATCTCATGTCCCTTACCATGGATATCTTCGGCGCGAAGGCTGAGGGAGATGCCACGGCAGACAAGTCGGAAGTCGACGCTGTGTATAAAATCAATTTGAAGGTGCCGAAGCTGGACTTCGAAAAACTTCGGGAGTCCTTCGGCACAAAAAAGGTTATCGGCGGGAAGGGTGATCTTTATGCTTCCCTGACGATGAAAGAAAAAGGAAGCCGCAATCTGATGAGCAGCATGGATGGTACTTTTTCTCTC
>JBGQMP010000167.1:0-4355 GCA_041500685.1 Thermodesulfovibrionia bacterium
CGGAAATCTTACAAAAAAATCAGACTTCTGCTGATATTTTTATTTGTTTTTCCAGTATATAGTATGGAGTAGATGGTTTTGAGCCCAGAGTACAAAACATAAACAGGGAGGTGCTATTATGGCAGACACGATAAGATGGGAATCTTCTCTTGATACAGCGTTAGCGAGAGCCAAGGCAGAGAACAAGCCTATCTTGCTTGATTTTTTCAACCCCCTCTGAATTGGGTGCCAACAGATGGGTGCAGTTACGTATCCAAATCCAAAGGTGAGCAAATTTGTAAATGAAAGGATGATACCTCTCCAGGTGAGATTCGATGCACAGCCAATAGCCACTGATTTCAATATCAAGTGGACACCGACGATCATAACCCTTGACTCCGGAGGCAAGGAACACCATAGAACGGTTGGTTTTCTTGCGCCTGAGGAATTAATTCCTTCGCTTCTTCTGGGTATAGCCAAGGTGCATTTTGATGCTGACCAGTTTGATGACGCCCTGGCAAACCTGAACCAGCTTTTATCAGAGTATCAAGAGAGCGACTCAACATCTGAGGCAATATACCTGAGAGGTGTATGCCTGTACAAGAGCACGCACAACCCCAAGCCACTAAAAGAAGCATATGAGAAACTCAATGCTCGTGATCCTAAGGGCGAATGGACAAAGCGCGCATATCCTTATCGACTTCTGTAACCGTAATGGGGTTATTGAAAAATATAATTTTACGTACATGATGCCTTTGGGGTCTGGTCATACCTGTTTGTTGAAAAAATGTTAAATGAGTCCAATATGTTACAAAAGAGAACTTTTTCTAAGCCTGTTTCTTCTTGATACCCTCATCATAATCGCTGTCACCAGTTAAAAAGTCAGATAAAGGGGTTGATAAAATCTTCAGACAAGATGATTTCATGGAGTATGGAGTAACGTAAATGGAGTAAATAGTTTACAGATTTCATAATAAAGTGTATATTTTGACCAATGCTCTGCTAAAAACTTAGCATCATAAAAACCAAAAAGAGGTGGGTATGACGAGAGGGAGAAAAGCAGTGAGAATATTCATCTGGCTGTCTGTTTTTGGATTGGTTCTTATATCTCCCATTGCTAGAGGATCAGACTCGATACTTATTGAAAAAACCGATAAGGCATATGTATTTATTGATAATGAATCCATAAAGCACATTTCTAAAAACATTGTCAGAGCGCGGGTTAAATATTTTCCTCATACAGTGATGGAGCCTTTCAGGTCAAAATATCTTAGTTATTATTTGAGCTATTATGAATTCGATTGTGATGAGAAAAGGGCCATGGTCCTCCAAACTACTTTCTACTTCAAAGGTTACACATCTGAGCAGGATGATAGAGAACATCCATGGTCTTCTGTTGCGCCGGATACAGTTGAATCTGCTTTATTTGAATATGTGTGCAAATATAATCGAAGCAATCTGTCATCTAATCATCAGGAAATTGATGAGAAATCTTTACAACCACTGAAACCCCCGGAATCTACATTTACAGTTCAGGCAGGTACTTTCCGAGACATCTCCCGTGCGGAGGATCTTAAAAACAGGCTTGTTCAAAAGGCTTATAAAGCATATATAGCTGTCTCAGAATCAAAAAATAATGGAAAACTCTACAAGGTCTGTATTGGGGAATTCAGCAGTAGGGAAGAAGCTGAAAGTCTGTCCGTGGAAATTGAAAAGACCGAAGGCCTTGAGACATTTGTGACTTCAAAGTGAAGTAATTTTGCTCTCCCTGTCTCCAGCTAAAATATTTGTGAAAAATTGTATGTTGTTTATTAAGAGGTCTCTAAAAAGGTATTTCAGATATTTTCTCTTTCAATGTAACGATCTCAAAGGCAAGCGAAGCCATAGAGGCTATCTTAGATAAATAGGCAATGCTTGCATCCAGAACAGCATCGTTGCCATTGTCACAATAGAGGAGTGCAATGACCTTTTTCCTAACAGAAAGAGGTATTATCAACGCATCCCGAGGCATTCCTGAGAGGATCTCTATTAACGGTGCATTGAGCTGTGGATCGTGCACGGGTCCTCTGTAAAAATTGTTTCTCTTTATGACCCCGGAAAGGATCGACGATTCTTCTTTCGCTATTTCAAACTCTTCAATGCAGAGACCTTTTGCCTTCCAAAAAATGATATTATCATCCCTTATTTTAAAGACCGCAACTCTCTTTACTATCTTGTATGCTCCTCGGAGAAGAATATCGACTATTTCCTCAGCATTGTCGACACTTGAAAAGGCTTTTTTAATACTATCTATCGTATCAAGGGCTTCGGTCTTAGGATTGAATCGGTCTACAAAACTGACATATGACCTTTTTTTCAACTTTTTCCCATAGTACCTCTCAAGAACGTCTAAAAATCTCATTTCTGGAATCGCATATGGAATGATATCAAAACCCGTTACGAACCTCAGCTCATCAATTTTCTCTATATCAGGATCAAGGAATGCACAATGCAGTCTTTTACCTTCTTTCATCAACGGGATAATTTTTTGTTTATCGATAAGCTCCTGGTCTAAAGCATGCATTGCCTCTTCTGATATAGAAGCAATCATTTCATTGGTAACAGCATGCAACTTATAATACTTGCTCAGGAAGTTCTTAAACTCTTCTTCCGTCAGAATCCTCAGCTCTATAAGGTTGGTGCCAATTCTGCCACCAAAAACTACTTGTCTTTCAAGAGCGAGATTCAGTTGTTGTCTCGTGATAAGGCCTTGTTGAACCAGGACTTCTCCGAGCTTATGTTTTTTAGGACGCTTCAATCCCGGAATATCCAATACTTTTTTGCCATTTTTTGTATACCTTATGCTCTAAACAACAAATAATGTGCCAGAGGAAGGTATTTGATATAAAAGATAAAATTACCAAGAGGGTTTTATTATTGCTAAATAATTGACATATTTTGTCATTTTTAAAAGTTAGCTTACCCATCCCTCATCCCCCTTACCAAGCGGAGGTTAGGAGGGGTCAATAGAGGGGAGGTGAGTGTGGGTCAAAAGGAGAACGGGAACGACAAAAAACGAAAGATTGTAGAGTTTACTTTTAGTGACATTTTTGCTCTAATATACAAGATTACAATCGATAATTAGTAATCAATTAAAGCTTTAACAAAATGAAGGAGGCTCTATGAAACTGCTAGGATACGTTACTGTAGAGGAAGTAAAAAGAGTATGCAAGGAACTCAGGATAAGGGATTGGACGAAATTAAAAAAACCGGAGGTATTGCCAAAGGAAGCGAAGGTCATCCTGGCTCATGTCAATACCGAAAAAATGAAAATCCCTCCTGAGGACTTCAGGATAGGCCTCGAGGTAGAACTCGAACATGGCACGATCTTCAAACCATATAATGTTACGAACAATCATCCAATCCTCACCGGAAAGATCGTGATGGCTCATTTTATGGAGACCCTCGATTATTACAAGCGACTCGAAATAGCCGAGGTTGAAGGCGATCTTCTCAAGGCTGTAGTCGCAAAGAATATGGAGAAAATCCAGAAATACTACAAAAAACTCGCCAAGGCAAAAATTGAACTCGTCAAAGTTGAATCCGGACGGCTTAAATAGAAAAACACTTACAAAAAAAACAGATAAATGCTGATATTCTTTCATACAACCAATGATTAATATATTTCCACAAGGGCATAAAGCTCTCATACCCCTAAGAAAGGAGGTATCCATGAAAATAACAAAGGTCTCAAAAAAGGTTTCAATGACATGTAAATGCAAAAATTCCTGTTAGCTGATACAAGGACAGTGCTTTAAGTCAAAGATAAAGAGCTGAAAATTTTTTAGTGCACGAGGCGTGTTTTAAAAGCACGATCTTCTCTTTAACAAAATTAAAAAGACCCACAATTTCCCATCAAAATTTTCATGTGACCTCTTCCTTGTCATAGAAGGCATCGAATGTTTACTTGCTATGCGTACTGGGAACAAGGCTCATTAATATGCTAAAATTTAATTAACAAAATATCATTTAAGCTCTTCAGGATTCAGCATTATGGAAAGAGATAAAGCAAAGACAAAACAGATCGTTATGAAAACGTATTCAGCTATAGCAATCAATGCATCATGTTGCATTACATCGATAAGCAGCTGTGCTGGGCGCATTTGTGGACGTCACTGAACGCAAGCAGGCTGAGCAGGCGCTTGTAGAAAGAGAAATAGAATTGGAGATAAAGACCAAAAATCCTGAGGAAGCAAATATCGCTTTAAAAGTATTGCTGAAGAAAAGGGATGAAGATAAAACAGATCTTGAAGAAAGGGTATTGTTAAACGTAAAGGAGCGAATTATTCCCTATTTAGAAGGATTGAAGAAGAGCGGACTGGATGAAAAACAAAAGA
>JBGQMP010000168.1:0-4351 GCA_041500685.1 Thermodesulfovibrionia bacterium
TATCCCATCCAAACGCTATGGTAAGCCCCTCACCTATATTGAGGTTTTTCTTAGTAGCAAAGTCGGCGCTGTTATGGGATGCCTCGAAGGAACAGTCCGAACTTCTTGAACCATATACCCCTGTATAACAGGCTGCCCAGAGGTTTTTGCTCTGTTTCTTTACCGTTAACGTTATATCTGCTGAAGCTTCTTTTATAGGGGCATTCCAGTAATTGCCTGTAACATTCCAGTAAAACTCATCATGGTTATCAAAAAAAAGTATGGCATTTCCCACTTTATAAGTAAACACATATGTCCGATTCCCCGAGACATATGTGTTCGCATCACCTATTCTTATGTTAACAATATTGCCCGTTCTCCTGACCTTGTATTTACAGTCCTTACCGGATTTATCCGTTACGGACAGGACCTCTAATGGTGTTCCTATAGTCTTTCCAAGATCGTCTGTATATTGAAAAGGGATCTCTCTGTAAATCCCGTGCCTTGGCCTATGGAACTCTACATCTATTGTTTCCTTGACTATAAAGGACGAATCTTCATCGATGGTTATTTGAGAGTGAAACTTATTTATGGTAAAGTCCAGTGTTCCAGTAAAAGGAGGCTTGTTAAGTACCTCTTCAACTGACTGATACCCCTGTTCTTTGAGCAGCTGATCTATGTTTCGATTTCTTGATGCAAAAGCAAAAGAAGAAAATACAGTCAGTGATAGGAATAAAATGAAGGCTGAACTGGCAAATCTTCCTTTCATTTTCTGTTTACGAAAAGCTTACTTTTACTGGTTTTCTCTCTACTTCAGGAGATTCAAGCCCGAAAAATTCTTCCTGTTTAAAACTGAATGACGTCGCAATGATATTTGATGGAAAGGACTCGATAAGAATATTATAGTCACGAACAACGGCATTATAATACCTTCTTGCATATTCGATATTGTCTTCTAACTCTTTCAACTGTGTCTGAAGCTGCAGGAAATTAGTATTCGCCTTCAGATCAGGATATGCCTCAGCAACAGCAAAAAGGCTCTTTAATGTCTCCGTCAACATATTCTCAGCCTTTGCCTTATCAGCCGGAGATGTAGCCCGCATTGCCATAGACCTCGCCTCTGTTACCTTTTCAAAGAGAGACCGCTCATGTGAGGCATAACCCTTAACCGTTTCAACGAGATTTGGCACCAGGTCATATCTCTTTTTCAGCTGGACATCAATATCTGACCATGAGGACTTTACCGTATTCCTGAGACGAATGAGTTTGTTGTATATTGCTATGACGGCAGATATAATACCCACAAGGATTCCCAGGATAATTAATATGGCTAACATTTTTACCTCCTGTTTAAACTTACTGATACAGGATTAATGATCTACGATGCATCATGTACCCTTTAACTGGAAAATCTTAGCAGATTTCTTATAAATATGCATTACTTTTGTGTGCTTATTCTTTAGTCATTGCCCCGAAAATACCCCTCTCCCTCGCCCTCTCCCACAAGGGGAGAGGGAATCTATAGGAGGTCTCCCTTTTGTATCCCCTCCCTTGATGGGAGGGGTAGAGGGGAGGGTGAGCTGAAAAAAAATCCTTCCCCATTTATCCTTCATTTACGTTGTGAGAAGAAAATGTAAAATATGTCTGTGAAGGACTTGGGTAAAAAAGATTTACCGGCATATACAACAACACATATTGACCAATTCCTGAAATATCTTGATATCGAAAGGGCAGCATCTTCACATACCCTCAGAGCTTACAGGAAAGACCTTGAAGAGTTTTTGAGATTCGTTAACATAAAACCCGAGGATGTAGAGTTAGCAGATGTACGTGGTTTTATTGCAGAACAGATCAAGTCAGGGCTGAACAAGACCTCTGTTAGCAGGAGACTTGCAAGCATAAGATCATTCTTTAAGTTTTTATATCGAGAAGGTTATAAAAAATCAAACCCGGCAAAGCTTGTTTCAAACCCTAAAATCCCAAAGCTCCTTCCCAGATTTCTTTCCGTTGATGATACTTTTTCTCTTGTTGAAAAACCTGAAGGGACAGGATTTATATCCTCAAGAGACAGAGCCATCCTTGAACTTCTTTATTCAAGTGGTCTCAGAGTAAGTGAACTCTCCGGGCTTAACCTCGATGATATCAACACAAGAGAGGGATTAGTAAAAGTGAAAGGGAAGGGCAGGAAAGAGAGGATCGTACCAGTTGGGTCAAAAGCTCTTGATGCCACTAAGTCCTATATGGTGGAGAGGATACCACTCAAAAGTAAGGATAGAGCTTTGTTTCTTAACAGAACAGGGACAAGGTTGACAGATAGGGGAGTAAGACGCATTGTAGTTAAATATGCAAGGATGATAGGCATCAGCGGACAGATAGGACCACATGCCCTGAGACATACATTTGCATCCCATCTCCTTCAGGGCGGCGCAGACCTCAGAGTAATACAGGAGCTCCTTGGTCATTCATCTCTTTCTACAACCCAGAAATATACTCATCTTGATGTTACTCATTTAATAGACATCTATGACAAGGCACATCCTTTTGCAAAAGAGAAACATGATGATGTATGATAAGTTGAGACCGCTGAAAAAAAGTATCCTTTGTCACCCTGAACTCGTTTCAGGGTCGCAAAAGAAAATAATTTTTAGATGCTGAAACAAGTTCAGCATGACATGCTAGCAATTTTAAAGCATTTTCAGAACTTCCAGTTTAGAGGATAGCGAAATAGACATGTTTAAAGGCACTACGATATTGTGCGTCAGGCGTGATGGAAAGGTTGCAATAGCTGGAGATGGACAGGTTACGATGGGCAACACGGTGCTCAAACACAATGCAAAAAAGATAAGAAGGATGTTTGGAGATAAACTCATTGCTGGCTTTTCTGGGGCAACAGCTGATGCGCTTACCTTATTCGAAAAATTCGAAGGCAAGCTCGAATCTTACAGAGGGAATATAACGAGGGCTGCTGTTGAGCTTACAAAAGACTGGAGGACTGATAAGATCTTGAGAAGACTTGAGGCTCTCCTGATAGTGGCTGATGCAGAACATACCTTTATCATTTCAGGCACAGGTGATGTCATCGAGCCAGAGGATGGAGTTGCAGCCATTGGCTCTGGGGGTCCCTATGCCCAGGCATCAGCAAGAGCGCTTTATGAAAATACATCCCTTTCAGCAAGAGAGATTGTGGAAAAATCCATGAGGATTACTTCGGATATCTGTATCTATACAAACAAAAATATAACTATCGAGGAGCTAACATAAAATGACGGATAACCTTACTCCGAGAAAGATCGTAGAAGAACTCGACAAATATATCATAGGCCAGCATAATGCAAAGAAGGCAGTCGCTATCGCCATGAGGAACAGGTGGAGAAGGCAGAGGCTTTCTCCTGAATTAAAGGACGAGGTCTTGCCAAAGAACATCATTATGATAGGCCCTACTGGTGTAGGTAAGACTGAGATAGCAAGGAGACTCTCCAGGCTTGCAAATGCTCCATTTTCAAAAGTCGAGGCATCAAAGTTTACAGAAGTGGGCTATGTAGGCCGCGATGTTGAGTCAATAGTCAGAGACTTGGCAGAGATCTCAATCAGCATGGTGAAATCAGAACATGTAGAAAAGGTGCAGGAAAAGGCAAAGATTCTTGCAGAGGAACGTATTCTTGATCTGCTCCTCCCACAGCCAAGAACAAAGGGAACAGGGCTCGAAGAGGAAGAAAGAGAAAGGTATAAAGAGACCAGGGAAAGGCTCAGGGCACATCTCAAGGAGGGAAAACTCGACAACAGATATGTGGATATAGAGGTAAAAGAAAAGGTAATACCCTTCGGTGTTGTTTCGAATGTAGGTCTTGAAGAACTTGAAATAAATCTCAAGGAAATGCTCGGCAATTTCTTGCCTGAAAGGCCAAAGAGAAAGAAAGTGAAAGTTCCTGAAGCCCTGAGTATCCTGATGCAGGAAGAGGCAACTAAACTCATTGATATGGACAAAGTGACAAAAGAGGCGATTGAAAGGGTAGAGCAATCAGGGATTGTATTTATTGATGAAATAGACAAGATAGCAAGCAGAGGGTATACGCATGGCCCTGATGTCTCACGTGAGGGTGTCCAGAGAGACCTTTTACCAATCGTTGAAGGCTGCACAGTAGCAACAAAGCACGGTCCTGTGAAAACAGACCATATCCTTTTCATTGCTGCCGGAGCCTTTCACATGACGAAACCCTCTGACCTTATCCCAGAACTCCAGGGAAGATTTCCTATCAGAGTAGAACTCGATCCCCTCGGCAGTATCTTTCCCTTTGCCCACCAACGTCCCTATACCCGATATCGATTAGGAAAAAGATATATTCGATGTGGCTATCACGCGGCTGCAGAAGAA
>JBGQMP010000169.1:0-4343 GCA_041500685.1 Thermodesulfovibrionia bacterium
AAGAGTCTGTTTCCCAAATGTAAAGGGATAGAATTATCTCGAATCTATACTGCCGTTGACTTCCTGAAACAAGTTTGCAGGGGACAACGACCACGTTTAGGTGAACATGTTGTCATTATTGGCGGAGGACATACTGCACTTGATGCCTCTCGCACCAGTCTTCGCCTGGGTACTCGTGAGGTTACTATTATTTATCGCAGGACCTTAGATGAAATGCCTGTTGACCATGCAGAACTCGAAGAATCAGAAGAAGAAGGGGTAAAGATCAGGTATCTTACTGCCCCTATTGAGTTTATAGGGAATGAAAATGGAAATGTCAAAAAGGTGCGTTGCATCGAGATACAGCTCGGTGAGTTGGATGAATCAGGACGCCGTTCTCCTAAGCCTATAGAGAACTCTGAGTTTGAACTCAATGCTGATACAGTCATCTCAGCAATAGGTTATATACCTGAAGAAGAGACACTAAAAACTACTGGGATATACGTAAGAGAGCATAGCAGGGTCGTTGTTAATGATACATGCGCTACGAATATAAAGAATGTTTTTGCTTGCGGGGATGTGGTAAGTGGACCATCGAGTTTAATCGAAGCTATCGCTTCAGGGAAAAAAGCTGCCAGAGCAGTCCACTGCCATTTTCGCAATCTCCCTGAAGAATCTGAAAAATATTATGGTTCCGGGATGCTTAATGAGAACCTGGTTAAACTCATCCCTAAAGAAAACAGGCAGAAGATGCCCACCCTTCCCGTCGAAGAGCGGATAAACAGTTTTGAGGAGGTAGAACTGGGCTATAACTGGGAACAGGCGGTGAAAGAAGCTCAGCGCTGTTTAAAATGCGGTACCAGTGAACTCGTCAAAAAATTACGCAGTCATTATCCTTCCACACAAAAAAATATTTAAAATCTTTTATAAGAGAAACCTAATCAATATTACCTCTTGTCTTACCTTTCCCCTAACCAGTACCGTCTAATTTTGACACAGAATTTCTAAAGTGCTAAATTACTATGTTCATGTACAACACAGCAAAGGAAGCCAAGATGCCAGCTGAAATAAAGTAGCGTTATAAAAAAAGGTATGTTATAATTAATAATATAATTATTATAAATAATATCAGACTATAGGAAAGGAATTATGGCATGTCATCATCGGTTCTTCAATTCAGGTCTGAGCTTTCAGAACCTCTGATACAAGAAGTAATGGACAGATCAGGTCAAAACCTGCTTGCCTGTTACCAGTGCCGGCGCTGTGCAGCAGGTTGTCCCGTAGGGGAAGAGACAGGGGTCACTCCCGATCGTCTGATTAGGATGATCATATTCGGTGAAAGGGAAGAAGTCCTGAATAATCTTCTTATTTGGAAGTGTGTCGCCTGTTATACCTGCGGTACACGTTGCCCGAACAACATACAGACTGCAAGAATCAATGAAACACTTAAGCAGATATCCAAGGAAGCCCATATCAAACCACTTTTACCAAAAGTTTCTACATTTCATGATGCGTTTTTAAAATCGACTTCTCACTTCGGCCGCGTCAACGAGCTTGAGTTTATCGGTTTGTATGAGATGCAAATCGCGAAAAGAGAGTTAAAGCATAGCGGGGGATGGAAGGCTGTCGCTGCTGAAATGAGAAACCAGGCAAAACTGGGAATCTCGATGATGAAGAAGAAACGGATGCATTTCCGCTTAGATAAAATTAAGAGACTCTCTGAAATTAAACGGCTGTATAAGAAGGCCAAGGATGAGGCTGGGGACTGAGACTATGCAAATAGCGTATTATCCAGGATGTTCACTCCATGCTTCTTCAGGGCTTTATGATATCCAGTGCAAGAAAGTACTTAAGCAACTAGGATTAGAGCTGAAAGAGATTGAGGATTGGAACTGCTGTGGTGCAACATCAGCAAGCAAAACTGATGACTTTCTGGCTGTCGCACTCCCTGCCCGTAATCTGGGTATCGCAGATGCAAGCGGTCTTTCAGAGATGCTTATCCCCTGTTCATCCTGTTACAACCGCACATTGGTCTCTCAAAAAATACTGTCTGAAGATTCTGAGCTAAAGAATAAAATAAACACAGAACTCTCCAAAAAGGTCCAGGGGAAGATAAGAATATCAAGTATACTTGATATTCTTGTGTCCAAGGCAAATTCAGGCGAGATTGCAGAAAAGTCAATAAAAAAATTGGAAGGTCTCAAGCCTGCATGCTATTATGGTTGTTTGTTGACGAGATTTCCCCGTGATATACAAATCTCTGATAACATTGAAAATCCCCAAGGCATGGAGACCGTTTGCAAGGCTCTCGGAGCAGAGCCTATTGACTGGAGTTACAAAACAGACTGTTGTGGAGCTTCAGCCGCAATAAATGACACTGATACATCTTTGTTTCTCATGTCCCAAATAATAAAGGATGCTCTCGCAAGGGGGGCTAACTGCTTTGTTACTACCTGTCCGATGTGCCAGATGAACATGGACGCATATCAGGATCAGGTCTGTGAACGTTATGGAATCCAGAAAAAGTTGCCTGTTTTTTTTATTACAGAGCTTCTGGGCATCGCCATGGGCTTTACCCCCCAGGAAATGCAGATAGACAGGCATTTTGTAGATTCTCTTGGACTCTTAAAGAGTTGAAACTGATATGAGTAAAAAAAATTCTTCCATAAAGAAAGGCTCTGTCCTGGTCGTTGGGGGCGGTATCGGGGGAATGCAGGCAGCACTTGACCTTGCCGACAGCGGCTTTAAAGTTCACATGGTTCAAAGGGACCCATCAATCGGTGGGACTATGGTCATGCTTGATAAAACTTTCCCCACCGGCGACTGTTCTATGTGTATGATATCACCAAAAATGGTTGAAGTTGGCAGACACCTGAACATCGACATCCATTTATTGGCTGAGGTAGTATCAGTTGAAGGTGAACCTGGAGATTTTAAGGTTAAAATCAAAATTGCCCCAAGGTATGTAGATCCTAAGAAATGTACCGGTTGCGGAGATTGCGAGGCAAAATGCCCAAGGAAAGTAACAAGTGAGTTCGAGCAAGGCCTCGCCGTGCGCAAGGCTATTTATTCATTGTTCCCGCAGGCTGTACCGAATACCAGGGCTATTGATAAAGACAATTGCCTCTATTTCAAGAAAGGCCGTTGCCGTATCTGCGAAAAAACTTGTAAGGCCGGCGCTATCAACTATAAAGATACAGGAGAAGAACTTGAATTAAATGTTGGAGCGATCATCCTTTGTCCGGGGCTGGACCGCTATGACGCAAAAGTGAGGGGGGAGTTCGGACTCGGCAGATGGAGAAACGTCGTAACCGCGATCCAGTTCGAACGCATTCTCTCTGCGTCAGGTCCTTATAAGGGCGAAATAAAAAGGCCTTTTGACGGAAAGCATCCAAAAAAAGTTGCATGGATTCAGTGTGTGGGGTCCAGAGACTCTCATAATGCAAATCCATGGTGTTCCTCTGTCTGCTGCATGTACGCTACAAAGCAGGCAATTATCGCAAGAGAACACGATTCAGAAATAGAGGCGACAATCTTCTTTATGGAAATGCGTACCTTTGGAAAAGACTTCGACAAATATGTTGAACGTGCTAAAAATGAATATAGCGTGCGATATCAGCGTGCCATGATTTCTGCAGTTCGCGAAGAGCCAGGCACAGGTGATTTGCTTTTTCGTTACGCTGCTGAGGATGGGAAGCTCATTGATGAAACCTTCGACATGGTGGTTCTTTCTGTCGGTCTTGAGCCTCATAAAGACGCGGTGGAATTTGCAAATACTTTCGGGATCGAGACAAACTCATATCGTTTTGCAAAAACGTTTCCCCTCAAACCGGTTCAGACTACTCGACTTGGAATCTTTGTTACAGGAACCTATCAGGGACCAAAAGATATACCAGAGACAGTGATGCAAGGGAGTGCTGTGGCTGGTGAAGTTATGGCTCTTTTAGGTGAGGCCCGCGGAACAGAGACGGTTACAAAAGAGTTCCCTCCGGAAAGAGATCTGACAGGGGAAAAACCGAGAATCGGCGTCTTCGTTTGCCACTGCGGAATAAATATCGCCTCTACTGTTGAAGTCGAAAAGGTTGTCGAGGCTGTGAAAGATCTGTCAGGAGTTGTCTATGCGACAAATACGCTTTATGCGTGTTCACAGGACAGCCAGGAAATGCTCAAGAAAATTGTCAGGGAAATGAATCTGAATAGGGTGGTTGTAGCGTCCTGCACTCCACGGACACACGAACCACTCTTCCAGGAGACAATTCGTGATGCCGGGCTGAACAAATATCTTTTCGATCTTGCCGATATCCGCGAGCAGTGTTCCTGGTGTCACATGGGACACAAAGAGGAGGCAACAAAGAAGGCAATCA
>JBGQMP010000170.1:0-4330 GCA_041500685.1 Thermodesulfovibrionia bacterium
GTAAGAGGAGAGGCAGAAACTGACATCGATGCTATAGAGAAATCCATATTGCTTTTATCGCAAATGGCTTTGGATTTTCCCCAGATCATCGAGGCTGAGATAAACCCACTCCTGGTTAAGAAACGAGGTGAAGGAGTGGTAGCTATTGATGCACGATTTATTATAGGAGGGGACTAAAATGGTTTCTTTATATGTAGGTTCTACATCAGGATACTCTGGCAAAAGCTTAGTCACTATGGGACTAGGTCTCAAGTTTAAGAAAGACGGTCTTCGGGTTGGATATATCAAGCCTGTGGGTATTTTACCCATTAAGATTGAAAATATTCTTTCAGATAAGGATGCCTGGTTTATCTATAGAGCACTGGAGCTGAAAGATCCCATATCTGAAATATGTCCTGTTGTAATGACTCAGGAGCTTACTGTCAAAGCTTACCAAAAGGATATAAAAGGTCTTTTAAGGAAAATCGAAAAATCTTACCAGCAGTTATCAAAAGATAAAGACATTATGATAGTTGGTGGCTCCGGGAGCATTTATTCGTGGAGTGTCCTTGGCGTATCAGGTCTTAAGGTAATAAAGCGCCTCAACGCAAAAGTAGTCATTGTAGTAAAGTATGAAGGTGAGTATTGTGTTGATTATATCCTCCAAGCGAAAAAGGATCTGAATGATCACTTTATAGGAGTAATATTCAATAAGGTTACTCATGAATATAAGCAAGGCGTTGAGGATTATATCGTTCCTTTTTTAAAAAGGAAGGCTATAGATATCATCGGCATATTACCACATGATCCCTTAGTTGGTTCCATCACGGTAGAGGAATTGACTGAGATGCTGGGAGGTAAGGTTTTATGCTGTCACGACAAGCTGAGCAATCTGGTGGAGCGGTTCTTAATTGGAGCTATGCAGGTCGATAGGGCTACGGAATATTTCAAAAGGACAAAAAACAATGCAGTGATTGTGGGCGGTGACAGGGCTGATATACAGTTATCCGCTATAGAATCCGGAACAGAATGTCTCGTCCTTACCGGTGAACTCTATCCCAGTGAGATTATTATATCCAGGGCTGAACAGAAAGAGATACCCATTATCGTAGTCAGAGATGATACGTATTCCGTGGCCAATAAATTAGAAAAACTCTCTGTACGGTTAAGATTGAGGGACAAGGCAAAAGTTGCCCATGGTGTAGAACTGGTTATGGATAATGTGAATTTCCCCTTACTTTATAAAAATCTGGGAGTTAACATCGGGCAATAACACCCCCGATGTGTCCCCATTTCGCTGGATTAATTTCTTGACATAAAAAGGGCTTTGATATATAAAGATATATGCAAATTCCTATTAAGTTCGACGATTTCTTCTGTCCGAACGAATCATGCAACGACCATGGGAAAAAAGGACTGGGAAATATCGTCATCTATGACCGATACGGAAAGAATCGCAGGAAACTCCTTAAATGCAAAACCTGTAACTCCAAATTTTCTGAGCGTCGCAGTTCGTTCTTCTTCGGTCTCCATACAAAAGAGACTACAATAAAGGAAGTCATTCATCATCTTCTAGATGGAATGAGCTTCAGAGAGGCCGCAATTGCATCTGATCTTGATAAGGACACTGTACAGAGGATATGGAAAAGATTTCTGCTTTCTTGCGAAGAGTCGGTAGAGAGTCTTTTAAAAGAATTCAACATAGGGCTCGAAGACCTTATAGTTCTCTTATATAAGAGGACTCAAAAACGGATGAGATAGAGAATGGGCGAGATAAGAATTGCGATTGCAGGTATAGGAAATTGCGCCAGCTCCCTGATTCAGGGCATTGAATATTACAATGCCTTAAGCGAGAATCATCCGGACAGGACCCTCGGCCTCATGCATTATGACCTCGGAGGATACAGGCCATGTGATATCAACATTGCTGCAGCTTTTGATATCGATATGAGAAAAGTTGGCAAACTCCTCAAGGAAGCCATCTTTGCCAAACCAAACTGTACAAAAAATTTCAATGGAAGCATCCCGGATTACCCTGTCAATGTTGAAATGGGTGAGGTGTTAGATGGCATAGCCCCTCATATGGAAAATTATCCGGATGACAGACGATTTATTGTTGCCAAAAATAAGCCTTGTGATGTTGCAAGGGTTTTAGAGCAAAGCGGCGCTGAAGTTCTTCTGGGCTACCTACCGGTAGGATCTGAAAAGGCAACAGCCTTTTATGCCGAGGCATGCCTGAAAACCGGTGTTAGTTTCATAAACTGTGTTCCTGTTTTCATTGCATCGAACAAATCCTGGGCACGTCGCTTTGAAGAAAAGAACATTCCTATTATAGGCGATGATATTAAAAGCCAGATAGGCGCTACGATCATTCATCGAACACTGACGAAACTCTTTGAAGACAGGGGTGTAAAAATAGACAGCACATACCAATTAAATGTGGGTGGAAATACCGATTTCTTGAATATGTTAAATCACGATAGATTAAAATCTAAAAAGATATCGAAGACAGAGGCAGTTCAGTCTCAACTTCATGATCCATTGAACAATGAACATATCCACATAGGTCCTTCTGACTATGTTCCCTGGCTCATGGACAATAAGATTTGTTTTCTCAGGATAGAGGGAAGAGGTTTTGGACACATACCCGTAAACCTTGAACTCAGACTTTCTGTTGAAGACTCTCCAAACAGTGCAGGAGTCGTCATAGATGCTATACGGTGCTGTAAAATTGCTCGTGACAGAAGAGTAGGGGGGGTGCTCATATCTCCTTCTGCATATTTCATGAAACACCCCATTAAACAGTTCCCGGACGATGAAGCACGGGACATGCTCGAAGAATTTATTGCAGGGAAGAGGGAACGATAGAGAGTGTTAAGTGCCAAACTCGGGCATTTTCTTGACACTCCTCTGAGCCAGATAGCAAAAAGAATTCCCTTAAGTCCAACCACCCTTACTATTATCGGGTTTCTTATTACAGTCGTTGCAGCTTTCGTTATCCCTAATAACATCAGGCTTGGTGGGATACTAATCTTAATCGGTGGGATTTTTGATATCCTCGATGGGGTGGTTGCAAGAACAAGGGGAGAAATTACCCGTTTTGGTGCATTCCTTGATTCAATACTCGATAGATATGCTGATGCATTCCTGTTCCTCGCCATATCATGGTATTTCATTGAGAAAGGTAACCTTACAGGTGCTTATCTCAGCCTCGGTACATTAGTTGGTGCCTTTCTTATCAGTTACGCAAGGGCAAGAGCAGAGGGCCTTGGTACATCGTGCCATACAGGAATTATGGAAAGACCCGAGAGGCTTATCCTTTTAGCATCCGCTACAATTACTGGATGGCTCGTACCCGTACTATGGATAATGCTTGTCCTTACCCACATTACTGTCCTTCAACGGATTTATCATGCAAGGAAGCTTATGAATCGATAAGGGGAGGGCTGCTATCCACATGTTCGAAATATTTGCATTTTTTAATAGGTGAGAGATAGAGATCACGCTTATTGCATATTCCTGCCTCTCCCCTTGCAGATCCGTATGCAGAGCTTAAGGCATTCAATCCAGGCAAGACCCTCTCAAGCCATGCCGGGTCATTATTGAAATATCTACACTCCCTACAAGTAGTTCCCATTGAACAATAGAAAATCTACTGAGCTGTTTTGCTTATCCAGAAATCTCCCAGTACTAAAACAGAAAGGACAAAGCCCAATGTTGCATTAACCACAACGCCAATTGTAAAAGCCCAGAATGGCTTTTTTCCAGCAGAAGCAAGTTCCCTGAATCTCGTAGTAAGGCCGATGCTTAGAAAACAAAAAATAAATGCCCACGACCGGAGACTCTTTATAGGTTTAATAAGTTCAGGCTTAAGAATCTTGTCGTAATCCTGAAGGGAATATTGAGATGCGATTATTGTGATAACTACTGAGGCAACAAAGAAACCGAGAACAAACTTGGGAAATCTCCACCATATCTCTGATGCAGCAGGCCGTGTTCCACTCTCCTCTTTTTCCCATTTCAGGCATGCGATAAGGGCAAATATAAACGACCATATGCCAAGCCATATATCTCTTCCAATAACCTTCATAAGGGTAAAGGCCCTGACGGCGGCTTCTTCGTTGCCAACCATGTTACCATATGCAACTGCAGCAGCGAAACCTGCTGCATCAGCAAATTCAGATGAACCAACCCACGCACCTACTGGCGCTGGATGTAAATTCAATAACTTTGAGAAATAAGGGATGAAGAATATCATGACAATAGCCCATATCGTTACCAAAGTTATCGTAATAGATACATCTTCCTTTTTTGCCTTTACCGCACCCCCAACTGCTATTGCTGCAGATAC
>JBGQMP010000171.1:0-4298 GCA_041500685.1 Thermodesulfovibrionia bacterium
ACAAACCATGAAAATCATAGACGGCAAGAATGTTATTCCCGCCCCATATCAAGTACGAGGTAAACTCCAGCGGGAATCCAGTTTTTTCATGAAGATTTGAAACTCTTTCATTCTCTGGATTCCTGCTTCCGCAGGAATGACAGGTTGTGTAAAGTTATTTAAAAGACAGCACACTAGGGTTCGAGGAAAATCACCTTGAAATTCATAATCTTTCTTGACTCTTTCACTTCTTGACTTCTTCACTCCACTATAATCGTTGGTACTACCGACATCCCGATGCGTAATACATGATGAGGGTCTGTATTTTTATCGAGCAAAATTTTTACTGGTATCCTTTGAACTACCTTCACATAATTCCCTGTGGCATTTTCTGGGGGAAATAATGAAAATACAGCACCTGAGCCTGCCATTATGCTCTCAACCTTCCCCCCAAACACCTTTCCTGGATACGTATCCACTTTTATCTTTACCTTTTGGCCAAGTCTTACTTTTTCGAGCTGGGTTTCCTTATAATTTGCTAGTATCCATATATCGTCAAGAGGGACAACTGCCATTAATGGCTGGCCAGCCTGTATCTGGTTTCCAATCTCCACGGATTTTTTTGTCACATAACCATCAGAGGGGGCAGGAAGTTTTGTGTATCCATAATTGAGTTCTGCTGCATTCAGTATTGCCTCCTTCTCTTTTATGACCGACAACTGAGAGGGCCTTGATGCCTCTGCTTGTTTTATCAGTGCCTTTTGAGTCTCAACAGCCATTTCAGACTGTTTTAACTGTTCTTCTGCTGATTTTACTCTTGAAGCAGCAACTTCATGTCCCGTTTTTGTATTATCATATCGTTCTTTTGGGATTGCCTCTTTTTCATAGAGCTTCACTGCCCTCTTCAAGTCTATTTCTGCAAGTTTTAGGTTTGCCTCTTGAAGTTCGAGATTTGCCTTTGTTGCCTTCATTGTTGCGTTGAGTTCAGACAGCTTCCGCTTTGAAGCCTCAATTCTGGCATTGACCTCTACAAGTTTTGCCTTTTCTTTATTCAGCACTGATGCGGTCTCTTTTACCTTTACGTCATAATCTACAGGGTCTATTTCGAGAAGGATGTCTCCCTTTTTAACAGGCTGATTATCCTCCACATAAATTCCCTTCACCGTTCCTGATATTTTTGAGGC
Source organism: Thermodesulfovibrionia bacterium (assembly GCA_041500685.1). Classification (GTDB taxonomy): domain Bacteria; phylum Nitrospirota; class Thermodesulfovibrionia; order Thermodesulfovibrionales; family SM23-35; genus DASPRG01. Next base: position 1,164 of record JBGQMP010000171.1, read on the forward strand.
AATGGTATGTATGTGACCTTCTATATAGGCATTATCAGTTGTAATATGAGTAGCTTTATACCCGAGATAAAAGTAAATAACTACTACACCTATCATCGCAAGGGTGATAAGAACTATGACTGAAACCTTTTTCTTTTTATTACTACCTTTACCTCCTGAAATATCCGAATTCGCAGAGCCCTCTTTCCTTATCTCTTCCACAGGCACCTCTTTTTTAATGTGAATACGTTGATACTAAATCCAATCCTATTGCAAACTGGAGTTCGGCCTGGGCACGCCTGAGTTCATACACTGCCCTGTAAGAGTTTGTTTCTGCCGTTGCAAGAAGTGTAATTGCATCAACCACATCCGTTGATGTGGCAATACCTTCCTCATATCTGATCTTATGAATCCTCAGGTTTTCTTCAGCCTGACTGGCAGCATCCTTCGTTACCCGAATTTTTTCCATAGCATTTCTCAGATCAAGATAGCTTTTTTCTACCTCGAGTTTGATATCATCCACGAGTTTTCTCTTCTGCTCAAGCAATTGCTCTCGCCTGTAGATAACCTTTGATACTTCAGCCTTTGTGCTTCCACCGCTGAAAAGATTAACGTTCATGCCAAGAACCAGAGACCAGTTGCCCTCTGGAAACTGGTAGCGGTTTTCAGTAAAATTATATCCTCCCTGGGCAAAAAGTTTTGGATAGTATTCAGATTTTGTAGCCGTCCCTTGTAGATCGAGAATCTTTAATTCATGGTCGATAATCATTATTTCACTTCTCTCTGTTTCAGCTGTCTTCCAAGCCTTTTCAAGTTCAAGAGCTTCAGAGACATTCATTGGCACATCAATTACCTGAATTTCTGCATTTATTGGCCTTGCCAGGATATTATTCATCTTTGAGGCGTTTGTTGACCTCCTGTTTTTTATTGTGAGGAGTCGCTGCCTTGCGTCAGAGAGCATAACCTCAGCTTGGAGCAGATCATTTTTTGTGATAACCCCCTCGGTATAAAGACTCTGTGCAACCTTGAGGTGTTCTTCGAACCCTTCCACCTCCTTCTGTGCTACAAGAATCATTTTTTCCGTCTCGAGGAGATCGAAATAGGTATTGATAAAATCAAGGGCAACAAGGTTCCTTATCCTTACGAGATCAAGTTTCGTAACATCGAGGACGGTTTTGGATGATTCATAACGAGAGATGTTGGCTCCAAAGTCATAAATGGTTTGATAAAGATTTATTCCATAGGATAAATAATCTTTTTGAGATAGAAATGCCGACCGGGAGTCGAAAACTGCTCCTGGCTGATGGGCTAAATAGGTCTGGCTGAAAGAGGCATTGAGGCTTGGCAGTAACTTTGATTTTGCTACTAACGTGTCTGTAGAGGCGATATCCTTATTGAATGAGGCAATCTTTATAAGGCGGTTATTATCTGTCGCAAATCTTAGTCCCTCAGAAATGGTTATTATCCCAGCAATATCCTCTGCAAAACAGTTACTGAAAAAGGAAAGAGCGAATAGGGTAAGAAGAATTCTTGCGAATACCTGTATCATTATTCTAGAGCGTCAAAGTTCTTCCGCATAATCTTTCAGAAAAGGCTGAATTTGAAGTATTTTTTGGGGTTATCCCTCATGTCCTTTGTCAGTTCCCTAAGTTCCATGATTGCGCTCTTTAAATCACTGGCAAGTTTTTTATCGGAGATCAAGTCGCCGGCTATCCCTTCGCCTGCCTCTACCTTCTGTAAGATAGATGATAGTTGTTGAGATGCCTTGTTGAGGTTTTCATATAATTCAGGATCTTCGGCTAGTTTTCTGAGGGTTCCCTGTCTTTGATTCAGTACAAGACTGAACTCTTCTATAGATGATGTGGCAGCTAACATTTTATTGTAGAGAGACGGGTCTTCTATGAGTTTATTGAGTGTTCCAGGGCTTTCATTTATCTTTCTGCTCAGGTCTTCTAAGGATGAAATCGTAGCCACCAGTTTGTTATAGAGGGATGGATCCTCTAAAAGCATCTTAACAGTGCCCTTTCCGTTTTCTATATCTTTGAGTATAGTAGAAAGTGCTTTCGTGGTCTCCTTTAAATTGTTATAAATCGCAGGGTCTGTGAGAAATTTGGCAATTGTCCCTTCACCCCTTTCAATCTTTGTGACAAGATGGTCGAGTTTGTTTATGAAATCTGACATCTTTGCGATCGAGGAGGCGCTTGCCTCCATGACATCTTTTAACTCAATTACTGCTGTCCCCTTTATCATATTACCTGGTTTGAGTGGTTCTGCCTTGGCCGAGCCGCCACTGAGTTCTACATATTTGTCTCCAAGCAATCCCATAGTCATGACGCTCGCCTCAGAGTCTTTTCTCAGATACCCCAGGGCTTTCTTGTTTATGGATAAGGTGACTATTGTTCCATATTCTGGATGAAGGTTAATGCTTTTTACAGAGCCCACCTCTATACCTGATACCCATACTGGCGCACCCTCTCTCAATCCTTTAACATTTTGGATCTGTGCTTTTAGCTGTACTTTTGGAGATAGTATCTTCTCGATACTTCCCGCAAAGAATATGGTAATGAAAAGGGTACAAAGTGCAAGGGTTATGACGACACCTACCTTGAGCTTTGACCATAGGAACTGTTTTTTTATGTCAAACATCTCGTCCTCCCATCTATATTCAAGTTATTGGCCTCTGAGATTTAAGACTTACTTCCCCTATAAATAATTGAATTTCGGGGATGGTCGTGTTTATAAGTTTCTCTTTGTCGCCATCGAATATTATCATACCATCTCTTAAAAACATAAATCGGTCAGCTACTTTCATTGCATCAAAGACCTTATGGGTAACGATGATAAAGCCCCTTTCATGTTTGGAAAGTTCGAGAATCAACCTACAAATATTATCTGCATTGACAGGGTCAAGTCCTGATGTTGGTTCATCATAGAGAAACATCTTCGGTTCATATGCTGCCAGTGACCGAGCGATAGCAACCCTCCTGTGCATGCCGCCACTCAGTTCTTCGGTCATGAGTTCTATCGCCTCTTCAACGCCAACAATCCGGAGTAATTCCCTCACCCTCTTGTCTATCTCATCTTCTGACATTTTTGTATATTCCCTCAAACAAAATGCTACATTCTCTTTTACATCCAGAGAATCAAACAGAGCCC
>JBGQMP010000172.1:0-4240 GCA_041500685.1 Thermodesulfovibrionia bacterium
CTGTTTACTATTCACTGTTAATATGGCGTGGTTTAAAAGGACAAAAGATGTAAAGACCGAAAAGAAGGTAAAGATACCTGAAGGTCTCTGGGTCAAGTGCGACAGTTGTAAGGAGATCGTATATAAGAAGGAGATAGACAGGAATCTCAAGGTCTGTCCAAAATGCAATTACCACTTCAGGATAAGCGCACGAGAACGATTAAAACTCCTTGTTGATGAAGGAAGCTTTATAGAATTCGATGGTGATCTTTTATCAGGAGACCCTCTTGATTTTAAGGATACTCTTTCTTATAAAGACAGAGTAAAGGAGTATCAGAAAAAGAGTGGGCTCAAAGAGGCTGTGATTTCTGGAGAAGCCCTTATCAAAGGCTATCCAGTAAATCTCGTTGTCATGGATTTTTCCTTCATGGGTGGAAGTATGGGATCTGTTGTCGGTGAAAAAGTCTCGAGGGCGGCAGAACGCGCTTTGGAAAAGAGGCAACCCCTTGTGACTGTTTCATCCTCTGGTGGTGCAAGGATGCAGGAAGGGATATTCTCACTTATGCAGATGGCAAAGGTCTCCACTGCGATAGGAAAGTTGAAAGATAATGGGATTCTTTTTATCTCTGTTATAGCTGATCCAACCTTTGGGGGTGTTACCGCGAGTTTTGTTATGCTCGGCGACATCATTCTTGCCGAACCCAAAAGTCTTATAGGATTTGCTGGCCCGAGGGTTATCGAACAGACTATCAAGCAACCTCTTCCGGAGGATTTCCAGAGAGCCGAGTTTCTCCTCGCCCACGGTATTATAGACATGGTTGTAGAGAGGAAAAACTTGAAGGATACGCTCGCCAAGCTCTTTGAACTTCTCCAATGAGCTACAGTGAGGCTATTTATTATCTCTATAATCTCCAGAAACAGGGTATCAAATTCGGTCTTAGTAATATCTTCAGGCTGATGTCAGCTCTTGAAAACCCGCATAGATCATTCCCCTCTATTCATGTTGCGGGGACTAACGGGAAGGGCTCGACTTCTGCCATTGTTGCATCTGTTCTCAGGGCCTTCGGTCTCAAGGTTGGTCTTTTTACGTCGCCTCACCTTGTAAGTTTCACCGAGAGAATCAGGGTTCATGATGAGGAGATAACGGGATACGAAATCGTTAATCTGGCTGAGGAAGTAAAGGGAAAAATCTCGCATATCCAATCTTCTGACTCAAGCTTTTCCCCTACATTCTTCGAGGTGGTAACGGCGATGGCACTGCTTTATTTTAAGAGAAAAAGGATAGACATAGCGGTGATCGAGGTGGGTATGGGAGGAAGGCTTGATGCTACGAACATCATCATACCCGAAGTTTCTGTCATTACAAGCATAGGCTATGACCACAGAGAATTTCTTGGCAGTACGCTGAAGGAAGTAGCCCAGGAGAAGGCAGGCATTATAAAAGAAGGGATTCCTGTCGTTGTCTCTTCTCAGACTGCAGAGGTTTTGGAGGTTATTGAAGCGAAGGCAGAGGAGATGCATACCATGGTCTATCGTTATGGCAGGGATTTTTCATCAGTACTCAAAAGAGAAGATATCTTAGGAATATATTTCGATTACCTTGATAATAACTCTTTCATAATTCATGATGTGTACCTTCCTCTTACCGGTGAGCATCAGATGCAGAACGCCTCTGTTGCCATAAAGGCAGTAATGGTTGCACTGAGTAAAACCAGAGTGAAAGGGAGAAACGGAGAAACGGATAACGGGAGAAACAAAGAAACAGTAATATCGCCGAGTCAGAGAGAGAATATCGTGCCATTGATAAGAAATGGGTTAGCAACAACGAGGTGGCCGGGAAGGCTTGAGATGATAAAATACAGACCATCTATTCTTATAGATGGGGCACATAACGCTGATGCAGCTGTGGCTCTCGCTCATGCATTGGCAAAAATCTTCCTTGGAAAATATAAAAGAATTATCCTTGTTCTCGGCATCATGGGTGACAAAGATATAGAGGGTATTATGAAGCCCCTTCTGCCTCTGGCCTCTGAGATAATACTTTCATCTCCTGGCTATGAGAGGGCAGCCTCACCTGACAGACTTGCTGCAATAGCAGCATCCATGGGATTTTACAGGGTTAGAATTACACCTACTATTAGGGATGCCATCGAAATGGCGGAAGTCCTCTCACTTAGAGCGCCCTACGACTCACTGGTTGTTATTACGGGTTCTTTTTACACAATAGGGGAGGCGAAAGAGGTTATTGGACATACAGGTGTGTTTACGAGACTGAGAGAATAACAAACACTTATGAGTTATGAGTTAAGAGTTAAGAATGAAGAACACTGGATTAGACTCGTTATTCATTACCCATTACTCATTACTTTATTCTGCACTATTTCCTGTATCCTGTTTACGAATGATTGTTTTGCAAAAGAGGAGACGATCATAACCTCTGAGACTCTTGAATACGTAGAGGATACATCCACTTATTTTGCCAAGGGATCTGTAAAGGTCACGAGTGAAGATAAGGTTATCGAATCAGATGAGATGAGTTATAACGTGCAGACATCTGACGTCGTTGCCTTAGGGAATGTTAGATATGATGATGCTCAGAAGGCAATCACAGCAAATAAGATGGAGTTAAATCTTGAAGAAGAGACGGGAAGACTCTACGAAGCAGAGATCTTTTTCAAAGAAGATAATTACCATATTGCTGGAGAGGATATTGAGAAGAAGGGTGAAAACCACTATTTTGCCCCCAAGGCAACCTTTTCAACCTGTGATGCTCCTGTCCCGGCATGGCATTTCAAAGGTAAGGATGTAGATCTCTTGGTCAAAGAGAGGTTAAAGGCAGAGGATGTCTCTTTTTTTATCAAGGATATTCCTGTCTTCTATTCCCCTTATTTTGCCCTTCCCTTTCAAACTGAGAGAAAAACAGGGTTTCTGATGCCGGGTATAGATTCGAGTAGTTCAAGAGGGATACACCTGAGAATGCCCTTTTTCTGGGCCATATCAGAAAACAAGGATGCGACGGCAATCATGGATATGTATACGAAAAGAGGTATCGGAGAAGGTCTGGAATATAGGTATATAGAACCCGGGGACATAAAAGGCAACTGGTGGCTTTACCATATAAGAGACACGGAGCTCAACAAAGATTTCCTTGAGGTTAGATCTTTACATGAGCAGAGGTCAGGAGATGGGCTTGGAGGATTCCTGAGTATAAACTATGTAAACGAAAAAGACTTCTATAGACAATTCAGTCCCTACCTTGAGATACGCACTCTTCGGTTCCTCCAATCGACGGGGGAGATTTCCCTTCCACTTAAAAATTCCCGAATGTATCTTCTATCTCAGTACTGGGTTGACCTGGAAGAAGAACAAAGACCTCCTCCTCAGAGATTACCAGAGGCGGGATACGTCCTGAATCCTACAAAAGCTGGTCCTTTCTGGTTTTCTGGCACAGCAACAGTCTCAAATTTCTGGAGGGATGAGGATGTGATTGGACAGAGGTTTGATATCTATCCGAGGATATTATATAAACTCGGTGATGAGATTGTTCTCACTCAGGCCCTCGGTTTTCGGGAGACGGCTTATTCTTTACACAGAAGCGAAGAAGACCTCCTTCATAAAGAGGCCATTGAATATAGTGCAGTAGCCCATGCAAGTCTCTTGAAAAGATACAATTCTTTCACACATGTAATAGAGCCATCGATCGGATATACCCTTATCACCGATTCTGAAAGCCTCCCTCTTTTTGATTCAACAGAACTTTTTAAAAAGACATCAACGGTAGAGCTTTCCCTCATCAACAGATTTTTTAGTAAAGGTAAGGAATATGTAGTCCTCAGGGCTTCACAGGCATTTGACGCGAATTTGGGAGATAGGCCATTCCTGCCATTCAGACTCGAGGTCGGGATTAAAAGGCCTGTCTCTCTGCGACTCGATACCTCCTATAATGTGCATGAAGGCAAACTTGAGAGCATCAATTCTGATATGCGTTTTAAAGTTTCACAGGGAGCAATCTGGGTTGGGCAGAGATATAGCAAGCTGGAGGATGTAATCTTTTACAAAGCAGGATTTGAACTCAATCCTTCTAAACCCTGGTATATGAGAGGAAGGATCTGGTACGACGCCAAGGGAAAAAAGTTTGGGGACATTACTCTCAATCTCAGATATATGAGCCAGTGCTGGGGGGTGAATATGGAATTTATTAAAAGGCCTCATGACTACACATTTTCAGTAATGTTTGATCTCAAAGGTATTTCCAAAAACC
>JBGQMP010000173.1:0-4240 GCA_041500685.1 Thermodesulfovibrionia bacterium
CCTTGTTCTGCTATATCTTGTACCGTAAAAGAAATAGTGCCATATTTTGATGTGTTGATATATACCGTAACAGGCGATTGCAGGGAGGGCTCAACCCGTAAGAGTCTCCTCAAGGAGGACCTCAGGGAAGTTGGGATGGCTGCTCCTATTGTTGATTTAGAAACAATCAATTTTTCTATTACACAGAAGTATGTTTCTCCCTTTATCTCAAAGTTTGCATGAAAGGATTGAGATTTTTTTGAATGGTATACAAGTCTGTTTGGATTAAATCTACCTAAAGTAACCTTTGAACTACCATGGATTTTCTCGATATGACAGATACCTTTTCCTGTAATGACATGCCCTTTTTCTTCTTCAAAAGGGAAAGTAAGAATAAGGGGCAGGTTATGTTCAAATAAATATTGGAACGCTTCTACGGGTTTCATGTATTTGCCAGCTTACTCCTCCTGAGAAGCCTTACCATAACAGAATATACCATAAAATATGTTATATTTTAGTACAGGTTTTCTTTTTTAATTTACATTCGAAGCATTTAGGTGTCGTAGTATTTACAGGCATTTATTAAAATTCCAATTGTTCCGCACAAGAGATGACTTTAAAAAATATCCGGTTTATCGCTGGCAATGCCGTCAACGCCTTTGGCTATATTGTTTTCTGTCTTCCTTTTTTAGAAATTCAAGATTCAAGACCTGACACCTTTTCCTGCCAAAGACCATAAATAACCTTACCATTTTCATCTTCTCTCTCCTTTCATAATATTTCATACTTTCCTACTTTTTCCGTAATAAGCGTTTAACGTCTTTTCTAAAATTCAAGATTCTAAATCCCGGTTATTTTCTTTTAAGCAATTCGCTTTGCTTCTTTAGCAAGATATTCCTTAATCCACATCCTGAGGAGGGCTGTGTAGCTCAATCCCTTACGCTCAGCGATTACTTCGACTGATTTAATATCATCAGGATCAAGTCTTATTGCAACGGTTTTCTTAGGTTTTTTAATGAACCTTATCTCAGCATTCTTTGTATCCTTATAGTAGTCTTCAAAACTATGGGCCTCCCAAAATCTTGCAGCTTCTTCATCACTTTTAAATTTTGGTATCTTTTTCATGTTACTTACCTCGCTTTTTAAAATAGTTCTTTTCCCACATATTCATATCTCTTGCAGTGATGACCTTAACCTCTCCTGGTCTTATGAATCTGATCACAACAAAGAGCAGTCTACCAGAATAAGTTTTTCCAAAAACATAATGCAGATTTTCTCTGCCTGACCTGATAAAAGAAGGATCATCTTCATTGAAACATCCCTCTTCTATCTCTTCGGGTTCGATTGAATGTCTTGATATGTGGCCTATACTTTCATCTGTCCATTTTATAGAACTTATAGCTCTCATCCAAAATTCCTTCAATTCCTTCAAGGTTTATTATCATGGCACCTTGATATATAATAAATTAACGTATTGCAATTGTCAATAAATGCCATACAGATTTTTATGACGGCCCTTTCAAGGAGTGCATTCTTCTGGACTTTTATCATCTCTTATTCCCTTAAAAACGGGAACTCTCAAGTGTTTATTCTTCGTCCATTCCTGGTATGCGACCCTTACGACCATTTCGGGTCTGCACCAGAAAGCCTTTTTCTTTAATTCAGGCATTTCATCAAATGGGCGTTTGTATGAGATTCAGAAAATATGACATTCTCTGAAAGGGGAAATAATTCTTTCAGTAAGTCTCTTCTTTCCATAAGAGGTTTATGCATGAAGGACTTTCCGTTCAGATAAAGGAGGTCAAAGACCACGTATGTTGCAGGAATCAGCCCTGTCAGTATTTCTATTTTATTAATATCTTCTATATGGTCCCTCTGCTGAAGCTTATCGAATTTAGGTACCCCATCAACGAGAACGACCAGTTCACCATCAAAGACCACTGACTTCGCTTTTAGGAATCTTCTTAATTCTCTAAACTCAGGATACCTGTGAGTTATACTTAGTAGCCTTCTATTCTGAAGCCTGAGATTTTTTCTATCCACAAAAACGATACACCTTGTCCCATCCCATTTCAGTTCGAAGATATGTTTTTCTGAATCAAAAAGGGGAGAGGATTTTGCGAGTATAGGACGGATAATCATTTTATTTGACGGTGACATTCTTAACTCCAGATGGTCTCCATGCTGGAGAGATTACGCCAGAATTCCTTCTCTGCTGGATGTAGGAACCCCATGTGATTTTGAAATCTCCATATTTATCATTTATATAATCAACAGCCTGTAGAATATATTTCCGCTTCCTTTCTTCTTCTATCAATGGTATCTGGTGCGGGTCTTTGATGAGGCTTGAAAGAGATACACCGAGGAGTCTTATTTTGTCCTTCAGTCTTATAGCACTGATTATCTTTAGGGCTGCTTGAAATATGGCATGCGTATCATTGGTAAAATCCGAAAGGGTAGTCTGCTTTAAGAATGTTTCAAAGTTTGTATACCTGATAACGATAGATACTTTCCTACCTAAATATCCGTACCTTCTTGCCCGCCTTCCGACCATTTCGCTGAGCATGAGCAAGTATGCCTTTATTTCTTTCTTTTCCCAGATATCTTTTGGCAGTGTCATACTGTGTCCTATGGATTTGGCATCTTCAGGCCTTGCCTGAACAGCCCTCTTGCATATTCCCATACCCATTGCTTTTAGGGTTTCACCGTATATCCCAAATTTGTTTCTGAGGAGGCTTGCAGGTGCCTTACCGAGCTCTCCACATGTCCTTATCCCAAGCGTGGCAAGCCTCTCCGATATTTTTGAACCTATTCCCCATAGTTCCTTCACAGGCAGGTCTTTAATCGCACCTTGCATTTCTTCAGGTTTGATCCATCTGAGGCCGTCTGGTTTAGAAAGGTCACTGGAGAGTTTTGCGATGAGTATGTTAGGCCCGATGCCGATGGTGCAGTTTATTCCGAATTTTTCCTTTATTGCTTTTTTAATGGCCGTACCTATTGCCTCAGGGCCTCCGAAGAGATGGTGGGTAGTTGTTATGTCAAGGAATGCCTCATCAACGGAATAGACCTCTACATCAGGGGTAAACTGATTATAGATCTTTTCGAGCTCTTGGCAGGTATGGGTGTATTTTCCATTGTCTCCGATTACAAGGATCAAAGAGGGGAATGCCTTCTTTGCCTCATATATGTTCATCCCGGTTTTAACGCCCAATTTCCTCGCTTCATATGAGGCGGTGGTTATAACTGTTCTTCCTCCGGAGCCGATAACCCCTATTGGTTTTCCTCTCAGACGAGGGTTGGTCTGCTGCTCCACAGAAGCGAAAAAGGCATCCATGTCTGCACAGAGTATTATCTTTGGCATTTCAGACCTGCTTTATCTATGGTATATAAGAGGGTAAGAGATAGTATTTTCGCTCATTCCCGGTCGTATCGACCTCCGAGGCTTTTGCCTCTTGATTTTTATAGATATTCTCTCTGACTATCGGCAAAAGAATCCGCTCAAATACTATCTCTTACCCATAATTTTTGATTTATGTTTAAGTATCGAGATTTTCGAGCCTCCAGATGAGGGAATCTGTTTCAAAGATCAACTCATAGAGAGACCCTCCGTCAGTTACGGAGAAATGGTACATATTTTTTTTACCTTCCCTTGTTTTCCAGGTGTAGGTGATTTCCTTTATTTCAAAAAGCCTACCGGACCAATTGAATCTTACTGGCCTTATTCTGTAAGGCAGACCAAAGGATGCGATAACGCTTATTGTCTCCCCGACATACATTATATTTTCCTTATGACGCCTATTATCTTGCCTATGATAGTTACTTCGTCAGGATTGTAACTTTCAGGTTTCATATGCCTGTTTTCAGGTCTGAGTATAATCTTTTTCTCATCTTTGAAGATTCTTTTGACAGTGGCTTCATCTCCTATGAGGAAGACCCCTATCTCTCCATTTTCGATGACCTTCTGGGGCTTTACTACTACATAGTCTCCATCCAGTATTCCTGCCTCTATCATGCTGTCTCCTGTCACTTTCAATGAAAAGGCGTCTTTTACCGGAAATAGTGACTTATCGATAAGGATGTGTGCACCGATGTCTTCTGTTGCTAATATCGGCCTGCCTGCTCGTATCTTTCCTGCAACAGGCACCATAAACCCCTCTGTTGGTTTTAATCCTATAATTTCTATTCCCCTTGACCTGGAAGGATTTATTTTTATAAAACCTTTTCTTCCAAGGGACTGGAGGTGTCCCCTCGCAGCAGTCCA
>JBGQMP010000174.1:0-4225 GCA_041500685.1 Thermodesulfovibrionia bacterium
AATCGAGTCGTACCGACTTCAAGATTCTCAAAACCAAGCCCTTTACATCTCGGGCAGGCTCCCTGCGAACTGTTGAATGAGAAGAACATGGGGTTTATCTCGGGATAACTAATTCCACATTTTGGGCAGGCCATGGTTTTTGAAAACAGAATATCCCTATTCTCATCTATCAAATTTATTACTACAATGTCCGAATAACTGAGGGCTGTCTCGATTGCATCCTTTATCTGTCGCTCAATACCCAGCTTTATAATAAGCCTGTCTATAACAATCTCTATGGTATGGCGTTTTTGCTTCTTGAGGGCAATATCCTGTGTCAGGTCCATCATCTTGCCATCTATCCTTGCTCTTATAAACCCCTCTCTTCTCATTTGCTGAAGCTCTTTTCTGTACTCACCTTTTCTCTCTCTGACTATAGGAGCTAAGATTTGCAGACGGCTGCCATGAGGTAAGGACACTACAGATTTAATAATATCCTTAGATTCCTGTTTTGCTATGAGAGAACCGCAATTATAACAGTACGGCCTACCTATCCTCGTGTAGAGGACGCGCATATAGTTGTATATCTCGGTAATAGTTCCGACAGTTGAGCGAGGACTCCTTATGATCGTCTTTTGGTCGATGGCGATAGATGGAGATAATCCCTCAATGTAGTCAACATCAGGTTTTTGGAGTTGTTCAAGGAATTGCCTTGCATAAGCCGAAAGACTTTCAACATAGAGCCTCTGTCCCTCTGCGTATATCGTATCGATAGCAAGGGATGATTTCCCCGAACCTGATGGGCCTGTTATTACCGTTATTGTATCTCTGGGGATGGATAGGTTGATATTCTTGAGATTATGCGCTCTTGCGCCCTTGATAATTATAGAATTCTGCATTTTAGTATCTTTCAATATAACCTAAAACACACGGCTAAGTTAATAGACCTTTTTGGGGACTATCGCATCTCCTTTTCCGTGACAATAAAAATCCTTTCAAAATGTCATTCTGAACTCGTTTCAGAATCTCATTAACTAATAAATGGGATAGATCTTCTTCGTTAATCACGGATTAAAGGATGTTTCCTTAAACTGAAAAGCCCTCGACAAAAAGGTATTTCTTTTTTAAAAGGGATGTTGTAGTATATGTTCATGAGAAAGATTTTCTTGCTAATAGTTTTGCTCCTCTTTCCAATTGTCTCCTTTGCGCAGCCTTCAATAATGATTAATACAGAGAGTTACGACTTTGGGACAATAACCCAGAGCGATAAAATCGAACATACCTTTGATTTTAAAAACAACGGGAATGAAGATCTCGTTATAGAAAGGCTTGCTCCTTCCTGAGGATGTGCTGCTGTGGTGGCTAGTTCGAGCCGCCTGAAACCCGGAGAAGAAGGAAAGATTATTGCAACAGTAGATATAAAAGGCAAAATAGGTTATATCACGAAGACTGTGAAAGTTTTTACCAATGATCCTAAAAGACCTGTCGTAACCCTCGTGCTTAAAGCCCTTATAAAGGCACAGCCTGCTTCTCCAGCACAATCTCCTTCCCCATCACAACCTGCTTCACCATAATTACAGAAAAGTGAGATATCACATCCTCGCTGTTTCATTTATCAGTCGTTTCTTTCTGCTATTTTTTTTCTGTTTACTGCTTTTCACAGATTCAATGGCCTCGGACCCGTACCTTCAAAAACGGCAGGTGATGGTGAAGAATGATATCAAGGGAAGGGGTATAAAGGATCGAAGGGTTCTTGAGGTGATGGGAAGGATTCCAAGGCACCTCTTTGTGGGTGAAAATCTAAAGGATAGGGCGTATGCAGATTATCCGCTGCCGATCGGGGAAGGGCAGACAATATCTCAGCCCTATGTTGTTGCGTTTATGACGGAGTCATTAACACTGAAGCCAGCTGATAGGGTGCTTGAGATAGGGACAGGCTCAGGCTATCAGGCAGCAGTACTGGCAGAAATAGGAAAGGAAGTTTATACGATAGAGATAAGGAAATCCCTTGCAGATATGGCGACCAAGAGGCTTAAAGGACTTGGTTATAAGAATGTGAAGGTAAAATATGCTGACGGTTATTTTGGATGGGAAGAATATGCCCCCTTCGATGCAATAATCATAACTGCAGCAGCGAACCATATCCCCCCGCCGTTGATTAAGCAACTGAAAGAAGGAGGAAGGCTAATAATCCCTCTTGGAAGCACAGTCTATTATCAGGTGCTGACTCTCGCAACGAAGAAAAAGGGTGAACTCGATGTCGTGCAGATGGGTCCCGTAGCCTTTGTTCCGATGGTTGGAGAGGCAGTGAAGAGAAAATGAGAAAGCCTATAACAGGAGATAACCCTTTCGCTCATTCTCGTCCCGACAGTAAGTCGGGACTCCAAGGAAAATTCTTTCTTCGAAAGAATTTAAAACCGCTCAAGGGTCATCTCCTGTCATTGACAATACCAATGCATTTTGAATTGTCGGACAGCCTGTCTTGCTGCAGGGTTATTTATTAATTCAGGCTGATTTCTTCAAAAAACTTTGCACGGTTATAAACGCCAGCGCATATGTTAATGCCCCCAACCACAGGACCATTTTAAATCCAAGAGCCATTGCTAACATAATCGCCAGAATAGGAGCGATAACTGAGAAGCAGCCATTTATCGCCCATGCCCATGGAATCAACGATTTATTTTTTTCAGAAAGGATTTTAAGACCTGTGGGGAAGGGGATGCCTATGAGAAGGCCGAGGGGCATGAGAAAGAAGAATACCAAAATAATCTTGACAGGGATTGAATATGGAGAAATTACATCCATGATGGCTGGAAGGAAAAAACTGTAAAAAACGATAAGGATGGAGATAATAATGATTACAGAGGGGCTCCTCAAGCATGAAACCCTGTGACTCAGGAGACTACCAATACCTGAACTTATGAGAATTGATGTGAGGACGGTGGCTGCTGCATATGGTGGATTTTCGAGAGGAAGTATAATCTTCTGAATCAGAGATATCTCAACAAACATGAATCCGATACCGAGCAAGGCAAAGTAGGGAAGGATTAGTAAAGGTGGGATTTTATTAAAATTTTCTGGAGAATAGTTGTTATTAAGTCCCCCTTTTTTAAAGTAGGAGAGAGGGGGTTTACTGAAAAAAGCCGGAAGAAGTATGAGGATGAGGCTTAAGAAAAGTACCTGAATGAAGACTGCGGGAAGGATGTATCCTTCTTCAATAAAATACTGCCACTTTCCTCCCATGATCTTATAAATCTCTTTGATGTTTTTGAGTTTGAGGTAATAAGAGAAGAAAGGGTTGTCATCGCGGACAGGGTTTATATCGAACATATAATCATGCATGAACCTTGCACGAGTCTCAGGGTTAAGGATTTTTTTGAAGGCGGTGGAATATTCATTTGAAGGCATTCTAATATAAATGTTCGATTCCTCTTCTTTAATGCCTGGATAGTGTATGAGATCGAACCGTCTATTTTTTGAAAATCTCTTGACGGCTTCTATCTCATTGGAAGTTAAGGGTGATTTTTTTATGAGGATGCATATGCTATCCCAGCTTCGAATAGCTACGACATGTTTTTTAACATCCTTTATCCCAAGTTCTTCCATGGCTGTAATAATGGTGTTTGTGAGTCTTAACTCTATTCTGGGAGGAGGTAATATAAAGAGGTTTATACTTAAAAGCCCATCTGGTTTTAGATGGTCCAAATACTCCGTGAATGCCTCGACAGTAAATCTGTAGTCCTCTGATATCCCAAAGGAGCCAGAGGGTATTGAACCCATTAATGAAATGTCAATAATATCGAAGTTCCTGTACCCTGGTTTGAGCCATGACCTTCCGAGTCCTGACCATGTATTGCCCCCGTATATATTGCCGGAGAAGTCTTTGAATTCATCTTTGATGATCCTTAGTAAAAGAGGGTTTGATTCTACCTTATAAATGTTTTTTGAGCCATAAGAGGTTGCAACAAGAACCTGAAGACCTCCCTTTGGGTCAAGAATTAGTACCTTGTCCCTTTTGTGTATTTCATAGGGGAGTGCAGCAGGCAGGTATCTAAGAAATCTTAAAGGGTCAGTGGTGGCAACGGCGTCTCCCTTATGGAAAGGTGTTATAGCATTGATTTCACTACCGTCAATTGATAACCCTATCTGCTCAGGGAGTGTATCGAGATATCTGAGGCTCAAACCAGGGGCGAAACGCACTGCAGGGCTCTTAAACATGTCTATCCTTGAAAAGGGGCTGAAATAG
>JBGQMP010000175.1:0-4206 GCA_041500685.1 Thermodesulfovibrionia bacterium
GAGCGAATTTTAGAGTATCTCAGTGTCAGGAAGTTAAAGGAGAAAATGAAGGGTCCTATCATCTGTTTTATTGGCCCTCCAGGTGTTGGAAAAACCTCTCTTGGCAGGTCTATCGCACGTGCCTTAGGAAGAGAATTTGTCCGTATGTCCCTGGGAGGAATGAGAGATGAAGCAGAGATCAGAGGGCACAGAAGAACCTATGTTGGCGCACTTCCTGGAAGGATCATACAGAGCATAAAAACGGCAGGGACAAACAACCCCGTGTTTATGCTTGATGAGATTGATAAGATAGGGATGGACTTCAGAGGGGATCCATCATCAGCCCTTCTCGAAGTGCTTGACCCGGAACAGAATTTCTCATTTGTGGATCATTATCTTAGCGTGCCCTTTGACCTATCAAAGGTTATGTTTATCACGACGGGTAACCTTGTGGATACAATACCAAACGCGTTAAGAGACAGAATGGAAATAATCTATCTATCCGGCTATACAACCGAGGAAAAGCTCGGTATTGCAAAGAACTATCTCATACCGAAGCAATTAGATGAACATGGTATTAGCACTAAGATATTGAAAATTACAGACTTAGGGCTGCGGAACATAATCTCACAGTATACGAGGGAAGCAGGCGTCAGAAACCTCGAAAGGGAAATTGCACACGTCTGCAGGAAGGTTGCAAAGAAGATAGCCGAGGGTAAAGAGAAAATGTTTGTCATAAATTCACAGAATGTCCATAAATACCTTGGTGTACCTAAATACCTGCCTGAGGAAGAGATGGAGAAGGATGAGGTTGGTGTCTCAACAGGTCTTGCATGGACAGAGTCAGGTGGAGACATTATCTATGTGGAGGCAACACCCATGAAGGGTAAAGGGCAACTCACACTAACAGGACAACTCGGAGATGTTATGAAAGAGTCTGCACAGGCTGCCTTGAGTTATATACGTTCGAGATCAAAAGGACTTGGCATAAAGGATGATATATTTTCTAAGACAGACCTCCATATCCACGTTCCTGCTGGCGCGATACCAAAAGATGGTCCCTCAGCAGGCATTACCATGGCAACAGCAATAGCCTCTGCCATCACAGGGAGACCTGTAAGGAAAGATACTGCCATGACTGGAGAGGTTACCCTGAGAGGCAGAGTTTTACCAATTGGAGGGCTGAAAGAAAAAGCTCTCGCTGCAAAGAGGATGGGAATCAAAAAGGTAATTCTTCCGAAGAGGAACAGGAAAGACCTTGATGATATTCCAAAATATATCAAAAAGGATATGGAGTTCATTTTTGCTGAGACAATGGATGATGTCTTGAGGGTTGCCCTGAAAAAAAATAGCAGTGAGTCAAAAAAGACAGTCAATAGTCCTCCGTCGCCTGTCAAAAAGGCAAAGGGTTAAGAACAAATCCCTGGACAGTCAATCCGCCAGAGGCGGACTGATCTATTTTTATATTTTGAAACCAAACAATCTCATCCAAAAAATAGCCGAGGCATCTTGCCTTGGTTCAGATTAATATGAAGCTTTCTCAAATTGGAGAGTTACCCCTTTTAGAGCAGATAAGGAAGAGGTTTGAAAAACTCCCACCCAATATTCTCGTAGGTATCGGTGATGATGCTGCCTTAATAAAACCTTCACATGAAAACCTTCTTATAACTACAGACATGATGGTAGAAGGGGTTCATTTCAGTCTGAGTTTTATGACTCCTTATCAGTTGGGTTTTAAGTTAGTTTCCGTTAATGTGAGTGACATCTATGCTATGGGAGGAAAACCCAGGTTCCTCCTCCTTAATATTGCCATAAATAAAAATACAGATAAAAAGGTAATCGATAGTTTGTTTGATGGAATTCACAAGGCAATGAAGCTCTACAACTTATTCCTTGTCGGCGGGGATCTATCTGCTGCATATAAAGGTATGACGTTATCAGCAACGCTCATTGGATATACAAAAGGATACATAAAACGCTCTGGAGCAAAGATAGGTGACAGAATCTATGTAACAGGAAATTTAGGGGATTCAGCCTGTGGCCTTGAGATCTTAAGGAGGCTTTCAGATGAGTCAATGAAGAAGATTAAAAATATTGTTTTTTTAAGAGACGGAGAAGGGGTGAAACGGGGAAACGGTGAAAAGAAAAAAAGAAAGAAAAGATCTCTATATCTCCGACTCTCCGATTCTCCGAGTCTTCTTTTAAAATGGAATGACGTTGAGCCTTTGCTCAAGAGGCACCTCATGCCTGTGGCGAAAGATCCGAGAAAATTTGTCAGGAATGCAACATCAATGATAGATATCAGTGATGGCCTTCTTATTGACTTATCGAGGATCTGCGATGAAAGTAAGGTTGGTGCAAGAATATACATAAAGAATATTCCTCTGTCTTCTGAACTCAAAAAGGTGGCCTCATATCTCGGCATCTCTCCCATGAAATTAGCCTTATCAGGTGGAGAAGATTATGAACTGTTATTTACCGCACCTGCAGAAAAAAAGGTTAAGGCAATATACATCGGAGATATTGTAAAATCAAAAAGGGTTATTGTAGATATTTCAGGTAAGGAAAAAAATATTTTAGCTGAGGGGTATCAGCACTTTGGCGTTCAGAGATAGACTCAGGGAGGTCATAAAGTTAAGGGAATCACCTCACAAGGTAGCATTGGCCTTTGCAACGGGTGTCTTTATTGGAATGTCTCCCCTGTTAGGTTTGCACACCCTCATCGGTTTTGCTGTTGTGTGGATTTTTAGACTCAATCCATTCGCTACTCTTGCTGGTGTGTATATCACAAATCCCTGGACTGTCGTGCCAATATATACCTTTAGTACCTGGGTGGGGACACAATGTCTCGGAATAGAGCAGATAATTCCAGAAATAGACTGGTCAAATCTTACTTTTATCAATCTTCTGAATGACCTTGAACCCCTTCTGATACCATTCATTTTTGGGACACTATTGATGGGGTTCATCACATCTGTTATTAGCTATATTATTATTTACACGGCAGTAAAAAAAGCACACCGGCTTGCATCAGTCTAATCAGTAACCACTTCTCAAACCCTTTTATCTAAAGTTTTTTACAATATTTATAAATATAATTTAGCTAATTATCAAAATTATTTTTCTTGACAAATTAAAAATTTCTCTATACACTTCATCTAAAGTTATAGATTTAGGATTTCACGATAAAGTCTTACCCTTTGTAAGAAGAAGCTTATTGGAGGTGGGCCAGGCTTTCAAAGGATGAACCTTTGAGGAGTTTGGCTTTTTTGTTCAGATTATTACCTCGGGGGGGGATTATGGGGGCAAAGAAGTTTTCCATTTCATCATTTCTTGAGTCTGTATTATCAAGTCACTGGGTTCATATCCTGAATAACTCTGATGATTTACGCTTACACTTATCACATTTTCATTCTCAATTGAACCCCAAAATAATCAATAAAGGAGGTGGCGTCCTATGCTATGAATGAAGTTATTGTTTTTTACTCTTTGGGAAAGGTTTATCAAAGACCTTGAAACTATTAACATAACATCAAATCAAGAAGGGGGGGATAATGTCACGAACTAAAAGGATTGCTTATATGAGCAATCTGTTTATAGCAATAACCGCCTTCGTTCTTCTGGGACTGGTAATTTCGCCCCAGGCAATGGCAGTAGTACCATGTAGTGTGCCAAGCGACCGTCCCACAATTCAGGATGCAGTTAATGATGGAACCTGTGACCCAATCAACGTGTCAGCGGGAGTGTTCACTGAAACAGGGCAGATTGTCATTAACAGAAATCTGACGATAACTGGTGCAGGTGCGGGAAGCACTGTCATCAAAAAGGCCGAAAATACAGGGGATACCAGTAGCGGCAACAATAGAGGTTGGTTTCTCGTAACAGCAGGTAGTAACTCGTTCAATCTGTCCGGGGTAACCCTTGATGGGGCTGGTAAGCAGATCTGTATTGCCGTCCTATCTTTCGGAACAACCACGGTGGAGGACAGTGACATCAAAAACATTTCGTGGACACCAGAATCCTATTATGGCCGAGGTATTTGCCTGTATGGAGGCAGCGGCAACGTAGTGCGTCGATGTACCTTTTCTAACATACGACGGATAGGTGTATTTGTTTTTGGTTCGGGTATCAGCGCTACGATTGAAGGTTGCACGTATGTAGGTAAGGGAGTTGGAGACTGGCTCGATTACGCCTTTGAGGTCGGAGGTGGAGGGAATTCCACGATCA
>JBGQMP010000176.1:0-4178 GCA_041500685.1 Thermodesulfovibrionia bacterium
AAGAATGGATTTATTCCACATTAGGATTAGGGGTATATGGGACAAAGCTTCTTGTATTCTTTGATGGGAAGCTAATATATATCAGTGGATAGCGTATGAGAAACCCAGTAGAAAGGGTATGAAGAGTTCGGAGATAAGGAGCGCCTTTCTTGAGTATTTTAAATCCAAGGGACACACGGTAGTCCCAAGCTCTCCCCTTATTCCAAGACATGACCCTACCCTGCTCTTTGTCAATGCAGGGATGGTACAATTCAAAACATTTTTTCTCGGCTTAGAAAAGAGTCCATACAGTCGTGCTGTCTCATGTCAGAAGTGTTTGAGGGCTGGCGGAAAGCATAGTGACCTTGAGAACGTTGGACATACTGCAAGGCATCACACTTTTTTCGAGATGCTTGGCAATTTCTCCTTTGGTGATTACTTCAAGAAGGAGGCTATACTTTTTGGGTGGGAACTCCTGACAGAATGGTTCAAACTGCCTGAAGGAAAGCTCTGGGTTTCAGTCTATCAGGAAGATAACGAGGCTGCCCAACTCTGGGCTGAACTGGTAGGAATTCCGAAGGAGAGAATCGTACGGCTTGGTGCTCAAGATAACTTCTGGCAGATGGCAGATACAGGGCCATGCGGCCCTTGTTCAGAGATAATCATAGACCAGGGCAGCGGCATAGGATGTGGCAAGCCTGACTGTGCTGTTGGGTGTGAATGCGACAGATTTCTCGAACTATGGAACCTCGTGTTTATGCAGTACAACAGAGATGCCTCAGGTGTGCTGACTCCACTACCAAAACCGAGTATTGATACGGGGATGGGGCTTGAGAGGATTTCAGCGGCGCTTCAAGGGAAGTTAAACAATTTTGATTCGGACATATTCAGACCTATCATCTCTGCGATAGAGTCTTCTGCTAAGAGAACATATGGTAAAGACAAAGAGACGGATAGCTCGATGAGGGTTATCGCAGACCATATACGGTCTATCGTCTTTCTTCTCTCTGAAGGACTTATGCCTTCAAATGAGGGGAGAGGTTATGTATTGAGAAGGATTATCCGCAGAGCGTCAAGACATTCAAGACTCTTGAATATGCATGAACCGTTCCTTTATATCTTGATTGATTCTGTTATTGGTGTGATGGGAGATGTCTACCCTGAGATTGTGGATGAACGCGAGCGGACAGGGAAACTCCTCAAAATAGAAGAGGAAAGGTTTGCGAGGACCATCGAGATTGGGATAACGGTATTTGATGAGATTATATCAAGGGTAAAAAGAAGTGGTACTGATGTGATACCGGGAGAAGAGATTTTCAGGCTCTATGATACGTATGGGTTTCCTCTCGACCTTGCACGGGACATCGCGATGGATGCTGGACTGAGAATTGATGAAGAGCGCTTTCATCGGGAGATGGAGATACAGAGGGAAAGGGCAAGGGCATCGTGGGTTGGAGAAGAAGAGGCTGTAGCTTCCATTTACAGAGAGTTAATCTCGGAGATAGGAGAAACAGAGTTCATCGGCTACGAAGACTTCAAATCCGAATCTGTCGTAAAAGCAATTTTAAAAGATGGAAAGTTGATGAAGGAGATATCTGAGGGAGAAGAGGCTGAGGTCTTTCTCGATAAGACTCCCTTCTACGGTGAATCAGGTGGCCAGGTCGGTGATACAGGCGAGATCACGGGAGAACATTTCAAGGCAACTGTCCTCGACACCAAGAAACCCCTCGATGGTTTCCATTCACATGTTGTGAAAATTAAAAAAGGCAAGCTTCGTGTATGGGATAAAGCAAAGTGCAGGGTTGATGCTGCGCAAAGAAAGGCGACCATGCTGAATCATACAGCCACCCATCTATTGCATTCATCTCTGAGGTCTGTCCTTGGAGACCATCTGAAACAGGCAGGATCTCTTGTCTCACCCGAAAAACTCCGTTTTGACTTTACACATTTTTCTGCCCTTGACGAAAATGAGATACAAACCGTTGAAAATCTGGTCAATGAGAGGATATTGGATAATCTTCCTGTTGTGACATCCGTTATGGATATTAAAACAGCGGTTGAATCAGGGGCTATCGCACTATTCGGAGAAAAGTACGGTAAGACAGTGCGCGTTGTTAGTGTGCCAGGTTTTACCTCTGAACTCTGTGGCGGAACGCATTGCAAGGCAACAGGTGAAATAGGATCATTTGTGATTCTCTCAGAAAGTAGTGTTGCCTCAGGTATTAGAAGAATCGAGGCATTGACAGGAAATACAGCCTTTGGTTATCTCAAACAGATAAAATCTGAGCTTGATTCCCTCAAGGCATTGTTGAAAACAGAGAAACCGCTTGAGAGAGTAGAAAGGCTTCTCAAAAATATGAAGTCCCTCGAAAAAGAGATTCAGAAGCTAAAGACGAGCTCCAGAGATTTAATATCAGAGGCATTGAAGGAGGCGAAGGAGTTAGAGGGAGTGAAAGTTGTTAAAATCAGACAAGATGGTCTTAATCAAGAGGAACTACGAAATTTAGCTGATAATATAAAAGACCGTCTCCAGTCAGGTATTGTTGTTGTTTCATCCGTATCCGATGGTAAAGCTGCCATTGTCTGTATGGTGACAAAGGATCTGAAGGACAGATATCATGCAGGAGAGATTATAAAAAAGATTTCTCAAATTGCAGGTGGAAGTGGTGGCGGCAAGCCAGAGGTGGCGCAGGGTGGCACAAAAGAGATAGAGAAACTGGACGAGGCACTCGAATCGGTTTATGATATAGTTAAAAAATAAGTTGAAAGTTGAAAGTGAAAAGTGAAAAGTTTGAAAGTCTTTCACTTCTAACTCATAACTTATAACTTTTAACTTTTTTAAAGGAGGAGGTGAGTATGGGTTTGTTTGATATCGTTAAGAAGGCACTTTTAGCAGGTTTAGGAGCTCAGGAGAAGGTGAAGGAATTGGTTGATGAGCTCGTGAAAAAGGGTGAACTCAACAAATCCCAGGCAGCAAAGATTGTAAATGCTTGGTCAGAAAATGCAGATAAGAGAAGGGAAAATATCAGCAAGAGCCTCTCTGAGCTGATAAACAAGACCCTCACAAAGATGAATCTCCCGACAAAAAAGGATATCCAGGAACTGAATAAAAAGATTGATGCCCTTTCAAAAAAGCTTGAAGGAACTGAGAAGAAAGAGCAGTAGAAAAAATGCGCGCATAAGGTAACCTAACGAAACAAGTCGAGGCCGAATTTTGATACAGAATTCCGTTCTCTTCGCTTTTTTTTAGCTTGCTCTGCATAATGAGTCATGCCTGTTATATCAACGACTACTACAGGTTCATTTCCAACAACCCAGGCATCATGTCCAGGAGGAAGTACCGACACGTCACCTGGACCAAACTCTTCCTCTGTACCATCATCCATTTTCACCCTCAATCGTCCGGAAACATGGTACTGGGTGTGTGGCGCCTCGCAACTTTGAGTTTTTACTATCGGCTTTAATGATTTGGACCACTTCCATCCGGGCTCAAAAGTGCCTCTACCAAACGTGATGCTTCCAATCGTAACAAGCTCAACTTTCCCTTTTGGGAAGATACGTATTTCATCAGGCGAGTTTAGACTTTTTTTCTCTAATGGCATTTTTTACCTCCTCCCGTTAATTTTATTCATGAGATATCCTTTTATGTACCCTTTGATTTTACTCTAGAATAGATGCTATGGTTCAGTCACTTCTACTGCGAAATCAAGCCCGAGACGTTCGAAAACAGCACGTTTGGGAACACCTGTCTCAGGGTTCCAACCCATTGCCAGATAGTATTCTCTAATCTGGGTCTCGTTGTCCACCGTGACCCTTTTTGTGGGACCGCCTGAGAGAGGGGGTTGACCAAGAACTCGTTTCGGAAGTTTATACATCTCCTTGTTCCGAATGCCCTCGCGAAGATTGAAGGCAATCCTGAGATTAGCTATCCTCTCGCCGATCTCCGGGATGTCTTCCATGGTGAAAGTCTTTCCCATAGCAAGGGTCAGGTACTCAGGAACCACTGTTGCAGGAGTGATTGCAGAGCCGAATATACACAGACCGGCTGCGTTGACGACATGGCCGAAAGACGACATATACTTATGAGCTTTGCCTTTACCTGAATATGTATTTTTATCTTTGATCTCAGGATTGTCCAACTCGGGCGGGACATACTCTGCTTCTACAGACCAGGATCCAAACTGCGTGTGCCGACCGGG
>JBGQMP010000177.1:0-4164 GCA_041500685.1 Thermodesulfovibrionia bacterium
CTTCATGCTCCAGGGTCTATTTATAGGAGTTATCGGAACTATTATCGGAGTAAGTAGTGGATATCTCCTGAACAATCTCCTTGATAAATATCAGATTATCAAACTCCCAGCCGATGTTTATTATTTGAGCCACCTACCGGTCAAGATGAAGCTTTTTGACTTCCTTGCCGTTTCTCTCTCTTCAATCATCATCAGTTTCCTTGCAACCCTTTACCCTGCGAGGCAAGCAGCGAAAGTCAATCCTGTAGAACCGTTAAGATATGAATAAATCATCCAGCCAAGAATGAGAAATCTTATTGAGACATCACAATTGAGAAAGTCCTTTATTACGAAGGCGGGCGATCTCCAGGTATTGAAAAGTATTGACCTTTCAATCAAAGAGGGAGAAATGGTGAGTGTAGTCGGCGCCTCAGGCGTAGGCAAAAGCACGCTCCTGCATATCCTCGGTACATTAGATAGGCCAACTTCTGGGAATGTCCTGTATAATGGGGCTGACATATTCTCCCAGAACGAAGATGCCCTTGCTTCTTTCAGGAATAAAACAGTGGGTTTTGTATTCCAGTTTCATCACCTCCTTCCTGAATTTACTGCCCTTGAGAATGTTATGATGCCGGGACTGATAAACAAGGGTTCGAGGGGTCAAGGATTCAAGGAGTCAAGCTATAAAGAGATTATAAAAAAAGCAGAAAGGCTCCTTGCTGAGATGGGTCTATCTGAAAGAAAAGGCCACAGGCCAGGAGAGCTCTCAGGGGGAGAACAGCAACGAGTTGCAGTTGCGAGGGCACTTATATTAGAACCGAAAGTAGTACTTGCGGATGAACCTACAGGAAACCTTGATACAGCAACGGGTGAAGACCTTTTCAACCTCCTCATCAATCTCAACAAAGAAAAGGGAATCACCTTTGTTATCGTCACACACAACGAATCCTTATCAAGGCGCTGCCACAGGGTTCTCAGAATGGTTGACGGAAAAGTGGTTGAACAAACAGGTTTGGTCCATTGAGGTTGAAGAAGGGAAGGAGAAGGAATTAAAGAATTTACTGATTTTCTTTAATAATCCCATAAACCTTTTCTACAGACAGGATCTTCATGCACTTGAGATCATTACACGACCTCCTGAAGCAAGGTGCACATGAGACATCTTCTCTGATTACGGTATGCCCTCTTCCATACGGCCCTGTCTTCAATGGGTCTGTTGGGCCAAAAATGGCAAAAACAGGTATGTTAAGGGCAGCCGCAATATGCATAGGACCTGAGTCATTGCTCACAAAAAACCGCGCCCCCCTGATTACCTCGATCAATTCCTTAAGATTTGTCTTACCTGCAAGAGATACAGCCTTCCCCTTTGAGAGTGCTACAATTTCACTTGCAATATCCATATCCCCTTTGCTTCCTATGATCACAGTATTCAAAGGTAATATGGATGAGAGTTCTCCAAACTTCTCCGGAGGCCACCTCTTCGTTTTCCATCTTGCTCCAGGGGCTATGACAGCATAATCCCCGGGGAATGAATGCTGAGTCAAGAGTGACGAGCTAAAAGAGAGAGGCAAAGGAAAACACACATCGGTTATATCACACCCAAGAAAGGTTGCAATCTTGAGATATCTGTCAACAGCATGGATATCCTTTCCACCTTTGACTTTATGGGTATAGAAAAATCTGCTTCCTTCCCTTGCTTCTTTAAACCCAATTCTTAATGGAGCACCTGTAGACACAGTAATGATACCGCTTCTCAAAAGTCCCTGAAGATCTACTACAATGTCATAATTTTCTTCCTTGATCGCTTTTAGAAAGATGCGAAGTTCGTGAAAGGAGTCACGAATATGAGATAACTTTTTCCACATATCCTTATTGATCACCCAGATCCTGTTTATCATGGGATGACCTGTAAGGAGATCTTCCAAACCCTTCGCAATAACCCAGTGAACCTCTGCTTTAGGAAACCTTTCTTTGAATGCATTCAAAAATGGTAGGCTGTGGACAACATCGCCGAGGGAGCTTGGCTTTACGACAAGTGTCTTCTTGGGATTCTTTATCCCTTGTAACTCTTGACTTCTGCCTAAGGACTTTCGACTCTTTCCAATATCCAGTTTACTGCCTCCTTTAAATCCCTTGCTTCATAATCGGCACTAAGTGATTCTTTGTCCTGTCCTGTCTTTACAAATATCCCCTTTGCACCAACAGCCCTTGCAAGGATCATATCTGCTTCTTTATCTCCTACTATAAAAGACCTCTTGAGGTCAATCCCATGTTTAGCCCTTGCCCTGAGAAGCATCCCTGGTTCGGGTTTCCTGCAGGGGCAGTGTTCTGCAGGATGATGGGGGCAATAGTAAAAATCATCGAAGTCATACTGTTCGATAAAAATCTTGTTTACTTCCCTCACAAAATCTTCTTTGATAAGCCCTCTTGCGATACCTGATTGGTTGCTAACGCCGATAAGCTTGAAACCTCTTTCTCTAAGAAACTTCGCAGCATTGATATCTCTAAAAATCTGTAAGTCGTCATATTTACTGAGGTATCCCACGTCCTTGCATAAAGTTCCATCCCTGTCAAAAAAGATTGCGGGTTTGCTTGGTAATATCTTCTTAATGCCAAGATAAACATCATCCGAGGTTATTGCATACATACATCTCATATCATTATTCTTGCAGGTACGTTCAAAGCAAGGACTGCATGAAAGACTGTGGGTTAGTACAACATTGCTGTTTTGTTCTGCTCCAGGCGGAGGGCCTGTCAATTCGGGGTCTGTAGAGCCAAATATTGCCACCAGGGGTGTTCCGACTGCATAGGCAATGTGCAGTGGGCCTGAATCGTTTGTAACAAAGACGTCGCACTCTGAAATGAGTGAAACAAGCTCTCTGAGAGAAGTCTTTCCTGCAAGAAGTAATTTATCTTCAGGAATGAGTTTATTGATTTCCTGTGCGATACCTACCTCATTTCTCCCTCCAAAGATTACTGCACTTCCCTTGGTATCTTTCACAAACCAGTTTGCAACTTCAGCAAACCTTTCCGGAAACCATCTTTTAGCTGAACCATATTCTGCACCAGGATTTATTCCCAAAACAGGCCGTTTCATGTCCTTTAAGAGATTTCTTGCAGACAATCTTTCATCAAAAGAAAGATATAGGTAAGGCACTAAGTATTCAGCTCTAATTCCTAACTGATCAAGGAGATTCAGATAATAGTTAATGTGATGTACTTTTCGCTCATTGTGAGGCATAGGGACTGATGTTGTCAGAAGAAAGCCTCTGCCATCCCTGTTATATCCGGCTCTCTCCCTTATTCCTGCGAGAAATGCAATGAAGGCCGCATCAAAGGCATTTTGAAACAGGACGGAACTGCAAAAGCCCTTTTTATTCAGCATCCTCGAGAGCTTTATCTTGCCGATGATACCTTGGTATTCATCACCATAAATAAGTATTTCATCTATATTTGGATCTTTTTCAAAGAGGGGTGATACCCAGGGTTTAACAAGGAGAGAAATTCTTGTTTCAGGCAATGCCTTTCTGAGGACCCTTAATGCGGGAAGGGTCATAACAGCATCACCTACCCAATTAACCCCCCTGACCAGCAGGTTCCTACAAGCTTTATTCAACATGTAGTAGTTTAACCAGAATTACGATGAAATTTCATGACGAATACCTTACAAATCTTGACAATTAGTCTTTACAGGGCTATGATTTCATAAGATGATCCTCCTTCAGGTAGTCCTTGATTTGCTTCATGCTGACATAAAAAGTGTTTGATTATGTTCAATGATAGGAGTGACGCTGGAATACAACTCGCGTCAAGGCTTAAGGAATATAAAGACCAGAAGGGCGTTCTTGTACTGGCCCTCCCAAGAGGTGGAGTCGTAACAGGTTATGAAATCGCTCGTCATCTCAATGTGCCCCTGGACATTGTCATTGTTCGAAAAATAGGATTTCCCGGACAGCCTGAACTGGCGATAGGTGGTATTTCTGAAACAGGAACCGTCGTCTTAAACGAATTCATCATATCCACCTATGGCGTCCCAAAGGATTATATAAAACGCGAGATTTCGAGACAAAAAGAAGAGATTGCCCGAAGGATTAAACTATATCGTAAAGGGAAAAGTCTTCCAAACCCTGAAGGAAAAACAATCATTCTCGTTGACGATGGAGTCGCCACTGGCGCCACAATAAA
>JBGQMP010000178.1:0-4164 GCA_041500685.1 Thermodesulfovibrionia bacterium
CCTGGCAGATCTTTCTTCCATGGAATATTAGGAGATGCGAGAGATTTCCCCATTCTCCCGGCGGAGTTATTGCCATGAGGTCTCTTTCTATCTTAACGGGGTCTTCATTCTTTGTAAGCCCGAGTCTGTAAGACAGACGTTTGACATGGGTATCTACGGCAATACCTTCATTTATTCCATAGGCATTGGAAAGGATGATGTTGGCTGTCTTCCTCGCCACCCCCGGAAGGCTTATGAGTTCATCCATTGTTTTAGGAACCTTTGAATTGAATTTATCAACGATCATCTTTGCACATCCATGAATATTCCTTGCCTTGGTCTTGTAAAAATTTATGGAACTTACATCCTTCTGGAGTGTCTCGATTGATACATTCGCATAGTCTTTGACAGATTTGTATTTCTTAAACAGGTTTTCCGTTACCTTATTAACATGGACATCCGTAGTCTGTGCAGAAAGTATGGTTGAAACGAGAAGCTCAAAGGTATTATTGAAATTAAGGGCTGTCCTGGGGTCAGGATATTCTTTTTTTAATCTCTTTATAATCTCCTGCACCTTTTCTTGAATATTCATAGAATCTCCTTATGCGCTTTTGTACAATACTCCATGAACAGATAGAGAGTATTGATTATTATAAATGAGATTGCCTCATAGATCATTTTGACTTTCTTGCAATGACAGACACTAATGATCATTTTTAAAGAACATGAGGACTGTATTATGCTTTCTCAGATTCCACATTCCTCATAATACGTATAAAGTATATCACATGACCTCTTTTCAGAATAAATATCCTTCCCTAACTCCTCCTTGCCAAGGTGAAGAATAAAGGGGGGGTAGGCGGTCTCGATATGACTTATAATGTTTTTATTTATATATTAAGACAAAAATACTGGAGGTGAAATTATGGCAAAGAAAAAGGAAAAAGAGTTAGTAAAGGTCGAACCAACAAAAGCCCCTTCACCCATTGAGGAAATGGAGAAGTGGTTCGAGGACTTTTTCAGAAGACCCTTCTCTTTAATGAGACCTTCATGGTTCCCGAGATTAAGGATGCCTGAAATTGAAGAAGTCTCTCCATCTGTAGATGTTTTTGAGGAAAGAGATGAGGTAGTAGTAAAGGCAGAGTTACCGGGGATGAGTAAAGATGAAATAAATGTAAAAGTAACTGATGATATCGTAACTATTTCTGGAGAGAAGAAGAAGGAAGAGAATGTCGAGAAAAAGGATTGTTACAGGATGGAACGTTCATACGGCTCCTTTACACGTTCCTTCCGCCTGCCTACGGAAGTGCAGACGGAAAAGGCATCGGCGAAATTCAAGGAAGGGATACTTGAGATAAGGATACCAAAGACTGAAGAGGCTAAGAAGAAAGAGAAAAAGGTTTCGATCGAATAAAAAGTCCAGCTAGCAGATAATGGCTCCTCATGCTACTGAAAGACCTGAGGTTTTTTTTGAAGGGGAGCTATTTTCTTTTTATTATACAAACGAGCCCTTTAACCATGATCCGGCATACCCCCTCCAAGGTGAGAAAGAGAATTCACGAAAGGTATCGAAAGAATCTTTTAAAGCTTTTAACTGTAAGCTATACTCTTAAAACCTGGATTCTGCTCAGATTCTGACGTCACAAAATTACCCCTTAGTTTGTGTTTTAAGAGTATAATTACGGATTATATAGATGATAGTAAGTTATTTCAAAAGGCTCATCATTAAGAACAAGGCGTTCATTCTGGAAGAGGTTCTTGCGGTTAAAGGGCTTATGCAGTTACTCATGAAGCAGAGAAATACAGATCAAAAATGGATAAAGGAAGAAAAAAGTGAAATTAAGAATCACCTGAAAAATATTTCCCTGTTAGCCCCAGCGCTCATTATCTTTTTGCTTCCAGGCGGTTCTCTCCTTCTTCCTTTTCTTGCAGAAGTACTTGATAGAAGAAAAACCAGGAGGCCTCTGGTTCAAAAAGAAAGTGTAGATGAAAAAGAAACATCTAAAATTGAGGTCTGAGATATAGTTATTGGTTAGTACTCGAATATGAAGATTGTCATTAAGCCTTAATTTTGGATGCTGCTATAGAAAATAAGTAAATGGACAATTCTGCAAGGGTAATGGAAAGTGTACGCCCTAAATAGGGCAGGGTTATTCTCTCAAGAGCTATATTTGTTTATCACCCCACACCATTCTTAAAGCAATACTTTAAGGAATTTATGAAATTTACCTTTTTATTTATTAATATAGTTTTTTATTGATAAAATACTCCTGTATTTCTTATCATTTAATTCAATACATATTATGAATAAATTAATTAAGTTTTAGGAGTGAGGGAATGAAGTTTACAGAGGAAGAACTTAAACGGTATCACAGGCAGATGTTGATTGATGGCTGGGGTGATTCAGCACAGAAAAAACTCAAGAGTTCAACAGTGTTCATCGCAGGCGCAGGTGGTCTGGGTTCTCCCGTAGCATTATACCTTGCTGTTGCCGGCATAGGCCATATAAGAATCTGCGATTTTGACAGTCTTGACTGGACAAACCTCAACAGGCAGATATTGCATGACCATACAAGGATAGGCACAAATAAAGCAGTCTCTGGAAAGTATACTATTGGAAGAATGAACCCCTATATAAAGGTAACAGCTCTTTCAGAAATGATAGTTGCCGAAAATGTGGATGAACTTATCGATAATTCAGATATCATTGTGGACTGTATGGACAATTTCCCAACGAGGTATCTTTTAAATGAATCCGCTATAAAAAAGAATATACCTCTGGTTTACGGAAGTATTAGGGGTATGGATGGAATGCTCTCGTTCATACAATCTCCAGAAACGGCATGTCTTCGTTGTCTCTTCCCTGAAGCCCCCCCGAATGAGGTATTTCCCGTTCTTGGAGCAACCCCAGGGGTTATAGGCGCTCTTCAGGCCCTCGAGACCATTAAATATCTGACCGGCATTGGAATAAACATCAAAGGAAGACTCCTTGTATGGGATGGAGGCAAGACTGAGTTCAGGATTTTTAAGACCCAGAAAGACCCTGACTGCCCTACATGTAGAGATAAGAAGCAGAAATAAATAATGTAAGAATTTTGTAAATTCTTTGAGGTCAGGCGAGGTGAAAAATGACTGAGATAAGATTGAATTTAATAACACGTGCATGGGTAATCATTGCAAAGGAGAAGAGCAAAAAACCTGAGGATTTTATTATACGGAGAGTTAAGAAAAGACATCCAGAGTTTCTTGAAACATGTCCCTTCTGCCCCGGCAACGAGGCAAGAACACCAGATGAGGTCTTCAGAGTTCACGGTGATAAGGGATGGAACATAAGAGTTGTGAGGCACAAGTTTTCAAAGCTTTCAGAAGAAGGTGAGAGAAAACGATGGGATTTCGGAGTAAAGAAAGGTGTTAGCGGGGTTGGCATCCATGAGCTCATTGTTGAGACCCCTATTCATAATCTGACAACGGCGACTATGCCTATTGAACAATTAAATAGCGTAATCCGGGTATATAAAGAACGTTTCGCAGAGATGTACAATGACCCAAGGGTTGAGTATGTAGTCATCTTCAAAAATGATGGGCCTTCAGCAGGGACTGCGATAGAGCATCCCATGTCTCAGATAGTAGGATTACCTATAACACCTCTTCAGATACGTGAAAGGTATGAGGCTTCCATGAAATTTTTCGATGAGAGTGGTGATTGTTTGATGTGTAAAACTATACATGATGAGTTACAAGACGGGGTAAGACTTCTCTTTGATACAGAACATTTTTTGACCTTTATTCCGTATGCTGCGCTTTCTGCATTCCATATCTGGATATTTCCTAAGAGGCATTCGGGTTCTTTTGCTGACATACGGACGGAAGAAATACAGGATCTTGCAGTAAATCTTAGATCAATCATGTCAAAATTATGCCACGGGTTAGATTGTCCTGATTTCAACTATGTCATAAGATCCGGGAAACCAAGTAATGCGAACTCAGAATTTATCCACTGGTATATGAGCATCGTTCCACGGGTAGATATGGCAACTGGTTTTGAACTTGGCACGGGCATGCATGTGAATTCACTGGTACCCGAGACAAGTGCAGAGTTTTTACGAAATGTGAAGGTACCTGAATATTATAATAATCAGTGAACAGGGAACAGTTAACCCAAATAATGCAGATATTGCTCAAAAA
>JBGQMP010000179.1:0-4159 GCA_041500685.1 Thermodesulfovibrionia bacterium
ACAGATTCTTAATACTCGAACATATGGCTACAGAAATTAGAAAAATATTATTAGGGGCACTCGTATTGTCAAAGGTCATCTGGAAAAATGAATTAGAACAAAAACAGGTAGGAATGGAAATTCTTAAGGTTTTAGAGGAGGCAGAAAAAGCTTTCGTGAATGGTTCGCGCACAAACAGATTTGATAAACTTGAAAATATTCTTACCCTGATTCATAAAAGAGCTAAAGGGATATTTTTATTAATGGAATATATTGCAAAAGAGAAACAAAAAACCGATTAAATGGCCTGCCTCAAGCTATGCTCTTTATGTAAATCAGGCTTATTCTATTACGGTCACAGTACTGGCCTGTGGCCCTTTCTCACCCTGTTCTTCAGCAAAACGCACCTCCATTCCCACCCGTAGGTGCTTAAAATCACGATTTATCACACTGTGTTCATGAAAATAGATCTCCCGGCCGTCTTGCGTTGCCAAAAAGCCGTAGCCTTTATCCGGAAACAGTGCGCTTATCCGTGCATGCAGTACTTCCTCATGATGTTTTACAGCACCGCGGTGCTGCCTAGCAAAGTCCTCTAACTGGCGGCGCGCTGCATCAAAGGCATCCCTTATTGCCACATTGAGGTCTTCATCAGGTTCGCGTTTTACTACCAATTCTGCACCGGGTACCGTCATGTCAATACGCACATTGTACAATACCCCTTCACGGTGATGACGATGGGGAACCTCTACTATCACCCTACAATGCATGATTTGGTCGTAGTAAGCATCCAGTTTTTCCGCCCTCTTATGTATCTCCTCTCTGGTCACCTTGCTGAGATCAAGATTGCGTGCGGTAATTTGCAATGGAAGTTTCATCCTATTCCCTCCATAAAAACAAAACTTTAATCATTTATTTTGTAAATGATGCTAACAATGGGCGGACTATGGCGTAAATTTACTTCTTTAATATACAAAATTTTATCAATCTTCCACTCCCTTGTCAATTCAGTGAATTGCCTCATCAAAAATTTACATGAAATAAATTAAGTGGTTGCCTTCTAATAATTAGGTGAACAGAATTTTTTATAGAAGACAGCCAAGATTGGGTTAATGATAAATTACACGGTAATTTCTTACACGATATGATGACTTGATTCTACACCACTAAGCTTGCACTATGCAAAAAGAGACTCAAATCCTGTTAATCTGGTAAAATATTGCAATTTTGTAGATGACGAAAATATGGAAGAAATCTACAACATAAAAATCCCCGTCTTTGAAGGTCCTCTTGATCTTCTTCTCCATCTAATCAGAGAAAACAAGATAGACATCTACAACATACCCATTGCCCTTATTACACATCAGTATCTTCAATACATCAAGATGATGAAAGAGTTGAACCTCGATATAGCTGGTGAATTTCTTGTCATGGCTGCAACCCTTATCCATATAAAATCGAGGATGCTCCTGCCACCCGATGAAGAAGTCCCTCCAGAAGAACAGGAAGACCCAAGACGTGAACTCATGCAAAAGCTGCTTGAATATCAGGCATTTAAAGAGTCAGCACTCAGCCTAAGGAAAAGAGAAGATGAGTGGACGAGGGTATTTCAAAGAGAACCATTATCCGACGAAGATGATGAAGATATTTACCTTTCTGATATCAACCTCTTTGACCTCCTTGAGGCATTCAAAAAGATCCTTGATACGGCTCCACCAGAGGTTGCTACGATTACAAAAGAGACCCTTACGGTAAAGGATAAGATGTCCCTGATCATGGAGATGCTCGAGGGACAGGAAGCCATCAGGTTCGAAGAATTTTTTAAGAATAGTATAACAAGGCCCCAGCTTATCGTCACATTCATCGCGCTCCTTGAATTAATCAGGCTTGGCCTTATCAGGGCATACCAGGAAAAGGAATTTGGGAATATATGGGTGATAAAACAGGATGTTGATCTTCCTGTAAATTTTTCTGACTCATAAAACCAATGAAAATCATCATGAGATTACTAAAGCTCATCATCTTTCTGGCATTGCTCATTGTTCCTTTATACCTCTTTCATGGATTGATCCTGAATAAAGCAGTAAAATACCTCTACTATAAAGATGAGCTAAAGCCGGCTGATGTTATTGTTATACTTTCAGGTGAAGAAACAGAGCGTGTTGAATATGGCGTTAAGCTCTTCAAGGAAGGATGGGCAAGAAAAGACAAAATGATACTTTCGGGTGGGCCTATAATATGGAAATACACCTATGCTTCACTGATGCAGGAGTATGCGCTGCACCTCGGCGTCCCGAAGAAGGCTATTTTACTCGAAGACAAGTCGAGGTCAACAGAAGAGAACGCACAATTTACAAAGGGAATTATCAAGAGATATGGATATAAATCACTAATCCTCGTTACATCGCCTTATCATAGCAAAAGGGCATTTAAAATCTTCAAGAAATTTATGGGTGAAGAAATAAAGATAGTAAGTGCCCCTTGTGAAGAAAGCTGGTTTCGCTTTGATGACTGGTGGAAAAGAGAAAAAGACAGGAAAGCTGTTTTGTCAGAATATTCTAAATTTTTCCAGTTCTTGATTTTTGGAGACTAAGAGTTGGTTATCGGTGTTCCAAAGGAAATTAAACCTGAAGAGAATCGCATAGCCATTGTTCCAGGAGGAGTCGAGACCCTCATTCACAAAGGACATAAGATAACTATTGAAAAAAGTGCGGGACTTAGAAGTGGTTTTACTGATAAAGAGTATAAAAAAGCTGGTGCTCGAATCTTCGAAAGACACGAAGATGTCTTTACTGAGGCAGATATTGTACTTAAAGTCAAAGAACCTTTGCCAGAAGAATACGGACTTCTGAGGCAAGGACAAGTCGTATTCACCTATTTTCACCTTGCTGCTTCAGAGGAACTTACCCATAATCTTCAGAAAAGAAGGATTGTTGGCATAGCATATGAAACGGTGCAGACAGAGGATGGTTTCCTGCCTCTCTTAGCACCTATGAGTGAGATTGCGGGAAGGATGGCACCTCAGGAAGGGGCGAAATATTTGGAAGAAACGTATGGTGGGAGAGGAATCCTTTTAGGCGGCGTGGCTGGTGTCCCACCAGCTAATGTCGTAATTCTTGGGGGAGGAAATGTAGGTCATAATGCCGCCCGAATAGCCTTAGGCATGGGCGCATCTGTGACTGTTCTGGATATCAATCCGCGTAAATTAAGAATGCTGGATGATATTTTTCAGGGAAGGGTAACTACCATGATTGCTGATAATTATAATCTGCGAATGGTAATAGGCTATGCTGATCTGCTCATCGGAGCCGTCTTGGTCCCTGGAGCTAAGGCACCAAAATTAATTACCCGTGAAATGCTCAAGACCATGAGATCGGGAGCAGTTCTGGTAGATGTCTCTATTGATCAGGGAGGATGTGCGGAAACCTCCCGTCCAACTTTCCATTCTCATCCCATATATGAGGAAGAGGGGATAATTCATTATACTGTGGCTAATATGCCCGGGGCTGTTCCTCGAACAGCTACCCGTGCTCTGACACTCAACACCTTTCCCTATGTACTTGAGATTGTGGAGAAAGGCTGGAGAAAGGCTGTAAAAGAAAATCTCTCCCTCGCAAGAGGAGTAAACTTAGTAGAGGGTAAAATTACGTATCAAGCAGTAGCAGAGGCTTTCAACCTCTCTTACACTCCCCTTGAAGAGGTTTTATAATTCTTCGAATAACCTGCTGCACTGCCTGTTTCGATAATCAGTATCCCATCAGTTTTCCCGGTGAATGCCTTGAACAGATACAATTCTTATTCAGGTAAATTGTTCATATTTTTTTCTGCTATCGCCTGAATATCAACTTATAGAAGATGTCTGGTAAGGTATGAATTTCTTCCCGTAACGTTCAAAAGCTAAATTTTTTGAAATATTGTATATTTCCAGTAACCCACATTCAATCTTGAAGTGCAACATAAGGGGTAGCGACTTCGATGGGAGTCTGAAAGCCCAGACATTTTCTAGGACGAGAAATAAAGCATCCCCGCCGCAAGCAGCGGGGTATTCACCGTTATTAGGTTTCGAGTGCTTTACGCCGCAAGCGGCGGGGAATTAGACCCGAAGAAAAATTAAAAAGCTTCTAAAACGTCAGGCAGCTTGGCAGAAAAAACAGGCTGACCTCTCCTGGGTGGAAAAACTTCG
>JBGQMP010000180.1:0-4148 GCA_041500685.1 Thermodesulfovibrionia bacterium
GTAGCTGACAAAGAGATCGAGAAGGATGACCTTGTTACCTTTGATTGTATTGATGGTGAAATAGTTGGGGAAGAAACTACTCCTTCTCTTAAGGAACAGGTATTGAAACTGGGCAACGAGATACTTCCCACGGACATTGAGGAAAAATTGATGGGACGGAAAAAGGGGGAAACCATAGAACTTACCACGACGTTTGGTGAGGATTTTAAAGTGAGGGAACTTGCTGGTAAGACAGTAAAAAATAGGATTATGATACAAGAGGTGAAAAAGAAAATACTACCAGCAATAGACGGTGAATTTGCGAAGGACCTCGGTTTTGAAAATATATCGGAATTGAGAGAGAAGGTAAGGGAAAATATATATGAATACAGAAAAGAGCAGGCAATGAAAATTCAGAAGGCAGAGATTCTCCGTAAAATTATTGAAACCCATGATTTTGAGGTTCCGGAGACAATGCTCAGCAATGAGTTGGATTCTCTTATCATGCAGGAAAGAATGTCTGATGAGCGACACAGGGCAGAAGAAGCAGGAGAGATAAACGATGCAGACATCATGAATCCGACATCAGAGAAAAGCAAGCCAGAGCAAGAAAAAAAGAGCGATGAAGAAAAGATCTCTGAACTGAAAGAGAAGGCGTTGAGAAATGTTCGTGCCTCTATCATTATCAATGCCATTGGCCAGAAAGAGGGGATCATGGTAACGGAAGATGAAGTGAAGGATCGAATCTATCTTATAGCAAAAAAGCTTTCTGCCAAACCAGAGGCTATCATAAACTTCTATAGAGCGAAAGATGGATCTCTGGAAGGGCTGAGGCAAATGATATTTGAGGATAAAGTCCTGGATTTACTTTTGACTAAAGCCATTTTTGAGAAAGGAGAATAGATGAGTATTATTCCTATCGTTATAGAGCAGACAGGTCGTTCAGAGAGGGCCTATGATATCTACTCAAGACTCTTGAAAGACAGGATTATCTTCATTGGTACAGGTGTCGATGACCATGTAGCGAACACGGTTATTGCACAGCTCCTCTTTCTCCAGACAGAAGATCCCGAGAAGGATATTCATCTCTATATTAATTCACCAGGTGGAATAGTATCCTCAGGCCTTGCAATATACGACACGATGCAATACGTAAAGCCGAACATCGCAACGTATTGCATCGGCCAGGCAGCCAGCATGAGTGCACTCCTCCTTGCAGCGGGCACAAAAGGCAAGAGATTTGCGCTTCCCAATTCAAGGATTATGTTACATCAACCTATGGGCGGGTTCCATGGACAGGCCACGGATATTGAAATCCATGCCCGGGAAATACTCAAAATGAAGGATACTCTTAACAGGATACTTTCAGCCCACACGGGGCAATTGCTTGAAAAGATACAGGCAGACACAGACAGAGATTTCTTCATGTCAGGAGAGGAAGCAAAAGAATACGGGATAGTTGATGAAGTGATCCGCAGCATCAAAACAGACAATAAACTAACCCCGTCGCTGAAATAAAGCGGAGGAAATATGGCCAAAAAGGATGAGAGCTTACCCAAATGTTCATTTTGCGGAAAAGGACATGATGAGGTAAAAAAGCTTATTGCAGGGCCCTCGGTTTATATATGCAATGAGTGCGTTGCGCTGTGCAATGAAATCATTGCAGATGCCTATCATGCGGGTGTGGAAGGTCTTGCCCTTCCGAAGCTTTCCACACCAAAGGAGATCCATCATTTCCTGAATGATTATGTTATAGGTCAGGAGAGGGCAAAAAGGATCCTCTCCGTCGCTGTATATAACCACTATAAGAGGATATACAGCCCCAGTAAATCAGAAGTAGAACTACAAAAGAGTAACATTCTCCTGATCGGTCCTACGGGTACTGGCAAAACCCTTTTTGCCCAGACATTGGCAAAGATACTTAACGTGCCTTTTGCTATAGCCGATGCAACAACCCTCACAGAGGCAGGTTACGTCGGTGAGGATGTAGAAAATATCATTTTAAAGTTGCTCCAGGCGGCAGAATACGATATTGAACGGGCGCAGATGGGCATAGTCTATATTGACGAGATAGACAAGATCAGTAGAAAATCAGAAAACCCTTCAATAACAAGAGATGTATCGGGTGAAGGTGTTCAGCAGGCACTTCTCAAGATAATCGAAGGTACCGTGGCCAATATTCCACCTCAGGGCGGAAGGAAACACCCGCAGCAGGAATTTATCCAAATTAACACAGTGGATATCCTCTTTATATGTGGTGGTGCCTTTGTAGGACTTGAGGGTATCATTGAACAGAGGACAGGGCAAAAAATAGTGGGATTTGGTCATGATAACCTGACAAGAAATGAAAAAAAGATAGGTGAAATCCTCAGTCTTGTTGAACCCGAAGATCTGATAAAATATGGTCTCATACCCGAGTTTGTAGGAAGATTGCCTGTTGTTGCAACCCTCGACGAGCTCGACGAGCCAGCTATGATAAAGATACTGACAGAGCCTAAGAATGCTTTTATAAAACAGTATCAGAGGCTTCTCTCATTAGATAATGTCAGATTGAGATTTACAGAAGATGCGCTGTCAGCAATAGCAAAAAAGGCAGCTCGGAGAAAAACTGGTGCACGGGGACTTAGGGCCATTCTTGAAGAAATAATGCTTGATGTAATGTATGAGATACCTTCTCAGAAAGGCATCAAGGAATGTATGATAAATGAAGAAACTATCGTCAAAAATGAAAAACCCATCCTTTTATATGAACGGCAGGCAGAGTCAGCATAAAAAGTTAAAATTAAAAGTGTAAAGTGAGAAGTGTTGATACAGAGATTCTACAACTTTACTTTTGTCCTGTTTGAGGTTATCGCCTTTTCTATTGTCCTTCTAACAGTTTCTCTGAGTTCTTCGTCGTCAATTTGAGAAACTGTCTTTTCTATATAAAAAAGCTCTTCGGCTGTAAGTCTTTTGACGCTCAACCTTTGACTGCTGACTATAGACCCTGTTTTTGTTGAAACCTTGCCGAGCTTAAATCGCACATCCTTGACACCATAAGGACTCAATTTTTCAATGATATCCTTTTTAAAGTAATTCAGCTCCTGGAGCCATACAGGTGAGTCAACATGCATGAGGATATCACCTTCGGATAACTTATAAGGCGCCATATGGGATGAAAGTGGCCCATTGAATAAATGATGCCATTTTTTTTTCATCTCAATAAGTCTTATACTATTTTCGATCCCGAGGTCCCTAACGAGAGGGAAAAGTAAAGAATCTGCCCTCTTCACTAAACTGCCTTTTTGACTCTACCTGAGCGGAGACATCTCGTACATACATAGAGCCTTCTTACCCCGCTTTCAGTCATTATGCGCATCCTTTGCAGATTAGGCATTATCACTCTTTTTGTCTTATTATTCGCATGGCTTACATTATTACCGATTGTTCTTTTTTTTCCACAGAAAGTACAAATTGCCATTATCTTCCTCCTCCTCTCATTGCATTCAATAAGTTTTCTATGATAACATTTTAGATATAACAAGTGCATAACAACCGAATGAGAAGAAAGAATTGAGAAGTAAAGTTCCATTTACCGTTTCTCATTGAAAGATAGGGTTAATAATAAATGCCGAAGATAAGAATTTATGAGCTAGCAAAAAAATTGGGTGTAACGAGTAAAGCTATCATTATCGAGCTTTCAAAACTCGGTATAGAAGGCAAGACACACACTTCGAGTATCGAGCCCGAATTTGCTGAGACTATTGAGGCCACAT
Source organism: Thermodesulfovibrionia bacterium (assembly GCA_041500685.1). GTDB lineage: Bacteria > Nitrospirota > Thermodesulfovibrionia > Thermodesulfovibrionales > SM23-35 > DASPRG01. The sequence continues at coordinate 3,735 of JBGQMP010000180.1, forward strand.
TGCTAAAAAAAGCTGTTGAACCGATAAAAGAAACCATTGCTGAAGAGATATCAATAACCGAGAAAGTTATGAGACCTCAGGTCAAAAAAGCTCCAGTGGAGTATGAGGAAAAAGCTGTAACCTTAGAGGGAAGAGAGCCCGAGGTAGGAGAACTGAAAACACCCGTAATACCAGAAGAGGAAGAAGAATTAAAGGTTCCAGATAGGTTCAAAAAAGAGATAGAGACAGAAAAGATTGAGAAGTTCAAGACAAAACCAGGGATGCAGAGGGCATTTCAGACAATCAGGAAGATAGAGCCCAAAAGATGGCATGACCAAAAACCATTAAGGAAGTTAGAAAAGATCAGACCTTTTCCAAAAGAAGAGCAGAAACCTCCTGTCCATCTCGTCATCCAAAGAAAGAAGACACTGAAAC
>JBGQMP010000181.1:0-4099 GCA_041500685.1 Thermodesulfovibrionia bacterium
AATTCTTTAGCGGTATCCCTTATAATATCAGCAAAAATATGTCCGGTTCGATAAGATGCCGTCCAGTCGGCGTTAAAGTCTATGGTTGACATCAAATCATTAGGCCATTTGATTGTGACATTCAAGCCTGTAGCCTTTCTGAGTGCAATTGTACACCCGATAGCAACCATTATCGTTAACAACGGTGCATCCTTGGGCTCTATATCCGGTCTTAAAAGTATGCTTATATATATATTCACGTCGGGAGGTGATACCCAGTATCTACCGCGTCTGCCTCTTCCTTTTTCCTGGCTACCAGCAATAACAACTGCGCCTTCTGCTTCGCCCTTCTCTGCAAGCTCTGCAGCAATTGTGTTCGTAGAATCAACAGCCTCATAGTAAAAAATCTTTCTTCCTATAGAAGAGCCTTTAACACCTGCATTGATGTCTTCTAAAGAAAATGTAGAAGATTTAAGTTGACTGTTTTTAGAGTAATTCATACTTTAATTCTTTAAATAAAAGACACAGAGTCAGTTACAGTGCGAATAAGCTGCATTAGGAAAAGCTGCTGAAGAATTTTTACACGACACCCTAAAAAAGTTGTGAGTTAAGAGTTGAAAAGTATATAACTTATCACTTTTTATTTTCAACTTTAAACCTTAAGTTGGTTATCAGGTCGATTATAATCCGCCTGAGGCGGACTGAGATAGCCTTTCCTCTCGTAATTTAGGTCTTGTATAAGATGCGGAAATTACACTTATTTTTACAGAACTACTTACTACTATTCTTCTTTCAGGATCACTACCTTAATCTTCCCTTTCAGGCCGTCAGCAAATTTCTTTGCATCATTCTCTGAGCCAACGATTGAGCCGTAGTGCATGGGAATCGCAACTTTTGGTTTTATATCAAGGGCCGCTTTTATAGCCTCGTCAGCTGTCATCACATAGGTACCTGAGACGGGAAGAAGCGCTATATCAACCTTAAGGTTTTTCATCTCAGGGATATAATCCGTATCTCCAGCTATATAGATCCGATGTCCTTGAACAGTAAAAATATATCCAACCCAACCTTTATCTTTTGTGTGAAATTGTTTATTCGTGTTATAGGCAGGCACAGCCTCAATATCGAAGCCCTCAACGTTAATCTTATCACCCGGTTTAACAATCTTTATCTTTCCTGATAGCTTTCCTGCACAATCCGAAGTTGCAACAATTACCGTATTAGGTCCTTGAATCTTTTTTACATCCTCAGGAGAGCAGTGGTCAGAATGCTCATGGGTAATCAAGATAATGTCTGCTGTGTCTTTCTTTCTAATCTTAAATGGGTCTGTATATATGACTTTCTCTCCGACAACCTTAAACGTATCATGTCCAAGCCAGTGAATATTCTTTATCATTGCCTCAGCCCCCTTTCCTTCTGCCAGAACAGGATTCGGCAGAAGTGCTATTATAATTGCGATAGCAATAAAAACCACGGCTTTCTACTCCTTATCTTTTAAAGATTATAGCACAACTTCATATCTGTAATTTCTTACAGTGCAACAGATGAAAAGCGCTTCATTTAGGGTATAATAATTCATTTCTGCTCCTAAAAACCTATGGGAAAGGTAATAACGATAGTGAACCAGAAAGGTGGTGTAGGGAAAACTACAACAGCGATCAATCTTGCTGCATCCATTGCACTCGCTGAAAAAGACATACTCCTCATCGATACAGATCCTCAGGGGAACTCAACATCCGGGCTTGGCGTAGCGAGGGATAACCTTGACAAGAGTCTCTATGATGTTTATATAGGTAAATGTGAGATTGCAGAGGCTTTAAAGACAACACCCATAGAGCATCTCAACATCTTACCTTCTACTGTAGACCTTCTGGGTGCAGAAGTGGAACTTGTGGGAAAAGATGGACGGGAAAGCATTCTGTATAAAGCAATACGCTCGATCAGGGATCGATATCGTTTTATCTTTATAGATTGCCCTCCTTCTCTCGGGCTTTTGACATTAAACGCCCTTGTTGCTGCTGACTCTGTGATAATACCGGTGCAGTGCGAGTATTACGCACTTGAGGGCCTCAGTCTTTTACTGAAGACACTCCGTAAAGTGAGGAGCTCCTTTAATCCTGAGCTTGAAATTGAGGGAATAGTGCTTACCATGTTTGACTCAAGAAATAATCTATCCCATGAGGTTGCTGAAGAGATCAGAAAACATTTCAGGAATAAAGTTTATAACACTACAATACCGAGGAATGTCACGCTCGGAGAAGCCCCAAGTTTCGGGAAACCGGCACTGTTGTATGATATACACTCAAGAGGAGCACAGAGTTATCTATCCCTGGCAAAGGAGATATTAAATGAAGACGGCCTTAGGCAAAGGGCTTGATGCCTTAATACCTGAAAAAGGTGAAGAAGTAATATATCTTGATATTGACCGTATCTTCCCGGGAGGACATCAACCGAGAAAGGCCTTCAGGGACGAATCGCTCAAAGAACTTGCAGCGTCCATAAAAGAAAAAGGCGTACTACAGCCTGTAATCGTCTCGCGCGTGGGAGATGGAACCTTTAGACTTGTTACAGGAGAACGCAGATGGAGGGCTGCAGCACTGGCAGGGCTGAAAAAGATGCCTGCCCTTATAAGGGATGTTGCCTCAAAGGATTCTCTTGAGATAGCCCTTATAGAAAATATCCAGAGGGAAGACCTCAATCCCATTGAGACGGCGGATGCCTTCAGGAAATTGACAACAGATTTTCATTTAACGCAGGAAGAACTTTCTGATAAAATCGGAAAAGACAGAGCAACAATCGCCAATTACCTTAGGCTCTTAAAACTTCCGGAAGAGATCAAATCCCTCATCTATAATGGTTCTCTCAGTATGGGACACGCAAAGGCCATCCTTACGATAGAGGGAAGAACAAACCAGATAGAGGCAACAAGGAAGATCATCAAAAGAGGCCTTAGCGTCAGAGAGGCAGAGGCATTAACCAAAAAGGGCACAAGACCTAAGAAGGTAAAGGCAATAAGAGACCCGCAGATTTCATCCCTTGAGGAGAAGTTAAGCAGGAGCCTCGGGACAAAGGTCAGGATACGCCATAAAGGCAAAAAGGGGGAAATAGAGATAGAATATTACTCCCTCGATGATCTCGACAGGCTCTTAGAAATCCTGATGGGATGAAGGAGAAAGCACAATGAGTTATTATTTTAATAAAACGTTAGGAATTTCTTTTGAGGAAACTGTTGTTAAAGTAACGGAGGCACTGAAAAAAGAAGGCTTTGGGATTATTACAGAAATAGACGTGAAGGAAACTCTGAAGAAAAAACTGAACGTTGACTTCAGAAAATATAGAATCCTCGGGGCATGCAATCCATCCTTCGCCTATCAGGCCTTACAGGCAGAGGACAAGATAGGTACAATGTTGCCATGTAATGTGATTGTTCAAGAGATCGTGGGGGGAAAGACAGAGGTGGCAGCTATAGACCCAATTGCATCAATGCAAGCCATTGAGAATCCGAAATTACGAAGCGTTGCTGAGCAGGTACGAGGTAAATTGAAAAAGGTAATTGATAGTCTATAATCAACATTGCCCAATAAAAATTTAGTTCTCGTCATGCTGAACTCGTTTCAGCATCTAATAAAACAAGTATTATGAGACCCTGAAACAAGTTCAGGGTGACAATAAAATACATAAAAAGGAGGTTTCCATGAAGAAAATTGTAGTCACCCAACTGATCTTTTTTCTTTTGATTGCTGTTGGATTGTTAGGAACGATAAACGCCGAAGAGATCAAAAAGGAAGAACCTTTTTTCAACTCAAGCCTGCACTATACTTCTATGGGAATGGCTTACTGGTATGACAAGGCAAACGGCGGTTTAGAAAAGATTACAGGAATCCCTTATTCTAAACTTCCCTGCCAGCATTGCCATGTATCATCATGTGATACATGCCATAAAACCAAGACAGATGACAGGGTTGCGTACTCAACAGAAGTTGCCCGGAATCAAGAGATTTGCCTTGGATGCCACTCGCGAGAAGCATCCATTCTGAAGATCGATAAAGCTGCACACCAAGAGGATGTACATGTTGCTAAAGGAATGCAGTGCATGCAGTGTCACACTACAAGAGAAATA
>JBGQMP010000182.1:0-4092 GCA_041500685.1 Thermodesulfovibrionia bacterium
GGGATGTTAATTTCAGAACGATAACACCCTCAGAATATTTAAGCTTATTGACCTCTCAACGTGCAGACCTGCAGGTCTGTCAGCCGTCCATGTCGAGCTGGGGTCACAAAGGGTACAATGAGGTCTGGCTGAATAACTCTAACAATTATATCTACCGGCATCTTCATAAGACGACGGAACGCATGATATCTCTTGCAGAGAGATTTCATAAAGCAAAGGGCATCCTTCAGCGTGCACTAAATCAGGCTGTGAGGGAGCTTCTCCTGTCACAGCATAGTGACTGGGCATTTATCATGGATTCCAGCACTGCTGCAGAGTATGCAAGAAAGCGTTTTGCAGAGCATACGGGTAGGTTTAACAACCTTTATCAATCAATTATCTCGGAAAATATCTCCGAAAGATGGCTTGAAGAGATTGAAGACAAAGACAGGATATTCCAGGATATTGATTACAGGGTCTACAGAACCGAGAAATTAAGAAAGTAGTTTATCGAAGGGGTATGACTTCAGGTACGTCAGGAATTCCTCTACAGCATGGGATGAGACAGAATTCTTGTAAGTAATTAGAGAGAAATTTCTGAGCATCTTCTCCTCCTTGAAGCTGAGCATGTTAAGGGTTCCATACTTGTTTTCTTTTCTTGCAGCCCATCGGGAGATTATTGATATGCCCAATCCGTTCTCTACCGCAGCTTTTATGGCCTCTGTGCTTCCGAGTACCATAGAAACCTTCATACCCTGTGGCGTAATTCCATGTCTGGCAAGAAACTTTTCTATTGTCTGCCTTGTGCCGGAACCAGCTTCTCTGAGGATAAAGGGTTCCTCAATAAGTTCAGAGATGGAGACCTCCTTTCTCTTAGCCCATGGATGGTGGGGAGGAGCAATCAACAAGAGTTCATCAGAAAGCAGTTTTTCGACAACGATCTTCTGTCTTTTGACGTCGCCCTCTACAAGACCGAGGTTAATATTGCCTGCGTTAAGCAACTCAATGACCCGCTGCATGTTCGCGACAAAGAGATGAACCTTGATCTTAGGATGGGTCTTCCTGAAATCCGTGATGATACTTGGTAAAAGATAGTTACCTATGGTGGTGCCAGCACCGATAGTGATACTTCCTTTCACAAGGCCTGTCATTTCTCCAATAACCTTCTCAGCAGAGGAATAGAGGGTAAGGATTTCCTTTGCATATTTATAGAGAACCTCTCCTGCAGGGGTAAGGGTAACCTTGCTCGATGACCTGTCAAAGAGCTTTGTCTCATACATCTCCTCGAGGGCCTGAATCTGAAGGCTTACGGCAGGTTGGGTAAGATGAATAATCTCGGAGGTCTTTGAAAAACTTCTCGTTTCGGCTACCGTGCAGAAGACTTTAAGTTTATGATCTTCCATTCCCATTTGTTTGTCCTTTAAAACCCATTTCGCCTCCCCAATAAAAGGATCTTCGGGAAAGCCTATAATATTTTTTTATTTTTATATAATAAGTATTAAAGGGTTTAAAGTCAAGAGTTGCTTCTGTAGAAGAGTATACGGTGGCATTGTGGACACTGGAGAATCTCTTCATTCCTTTTTATCTCTACAAAAAGCTGGGGTGGTATGTTCATGTTGCATCCCTGACAGACTTCTTCTTTTGCCTCTGCTACTGCTAAACCTTTGCCCGATTCAATCAGGCTCATATAGAGGGTGTAGAGTTCTTTGTCAAGAACATCAACAATTTTTGCCCTTTCTCCCCTGAGGGCTGAAAGTTCTTTTTCAACCTCTGACACTTCACTTTTGAGTTTTTCTCTGAATGCCTCTACTTTATCTTTTTCAGATTTCAGTCTTGCGCCTTCTAATTTTATCCGCTTTGAAGAATTATCTATTTCTTCCATGATCATAAGAATCTCATCCTCTGAAGCATAACACTCTTTTTCTGCGGCTTCTATTTCCTTCAGATGGGCTTGATATTCTTTGTTTGTTTTTATCTCAGTCGTGCGAGCTTTCAGTTTTTTAATCTTTTCATTTATGTCATCGAGTCCTCTCTCTTTGTCGCGTTTCTTTTTTTCAAGGGACTCATAAACCTGTTTCAGCTTATCGAGAGCTGCATGGGCCTTCTTGAGGGGACCTTCTACCTCAGAAAACTTTGAGGGGATTTCCTTTATAACTAATTGTTTTTCGAGAATAAGGCTGTCAAATTCCTGAAGGTTAAGCAGAAGTTTCATATGGCGTTCCAAACCATCCACCTCAAAGACTTGCTCTGCAAGTTTTTGAGGTTTACCCCGCAGGAATGCCCCATGGCTTGACACGGGGATGATAAATTAAGAAATCTTCTGCTTTTGTGCACGCGTTTCAATGCCTCGTGTACAATTCCAACGGGGTTTCCTGTTGAAAGGAATAAGTTAAAAAATCTCTTTTCCATAACCACTATTCACTCTTGAACTTGAAAACTATGCCTTTGCCTGCGGCAAAGCTACTGGTGGGCCCACCAGGGCTCGAACCTGGGACCGACCGGTTATGAGCCGGTAGCTCTTCCAACTGAGCTATGGGCCCTAAGAAAAACATACTCATTTTATATATTCACTTGTGTTTCGGTCAAGCATTATACCTCTCCCTGGGGGAAATGTGTATTCTTATAGGGTAGTTTGAATCCTTGACTTCCAAACAATTTCTTGGATAAAATAGACAAATTTACATGAAAATCGGGATAGGCTGCGACCATGCGGGGTTAGAAATGAAAAATGAGATTATCCAGCTCTTAAGTGGTCTCGGCATCAAGTGTATTGATTACGGCACGAATAGCCCTGAATCAGTAGATTATCCAGATTTTGGCGAAAAGGTCTCTGAGGCAGTCTCTTCAGGGAAGATAGACAGAGGAATACTCATCTGCGGTACAGGGATAGGCATGTCCATAGTAGCTAATAAATTTCCCCGCATAAGAGCATCTCTTTGTAATGATCTCTTCACTGCCAAGATGAGTCGACAGCATAATGATGCCAATGTCCTTGTTCTCGGTGGGAGGATAGTCGGGAAGGATCTGGCGAAAGAGATTGTGAGGACGTGGATGGAGACTCCCTTTGAGGGGGAAAGGCACTCCATGAGGTTAAAAAAGATTACCCGGATAGAGGAACGTTTAACAAAACATGAATTTTGAAAATCTTGAACTCACTGATCCAGAGGTTTTCAGAGCAATCCAGAAAGAGGTAGAGAGGGAAAGGGAGAATATTGTTCTCATAGCCTCTGAGAACTATGCGAGCCCTTCCATCCTTGAAGTTCAGGGTTCGATCTTTACGAATAAATATGCAGAAGGATACCCGGGGAAGAGATACTATGGCGGCTGTGAATATGCCGATGTCGTTGAAAATCTTGCAATCGAGAGGGCAAAAGAACTATTCGGCGCAGAGCATGTAAATGTCCAGCCCCACTCTGGTACCCAGGCTAATATGGCTGTCTATTTCTCTATGCTTAAGCCAGGGGATACCATACTGGCTATGAGTTTGAGTCATGGTGGGCATCTTTCCCACGGCGCAGCAGTGAACTTCTCGGGAGTTTTTTATCAGATCGCAACATACGGTGTTGACAGAAAAAGGGGGCACATAAACTACGAGGAGGTAAGACGTCTATCCAGAGAGCATAAACCAAAGATGATCGTTGCGGGTGCAAGCGCATATTCGAGGATTATAGATTTCAAGATATTTTCTGAAATTGCAAAGGAAGTCGGGGCATATCTTATGGCAGATATAGCCCACATAGCAGGACTTGTTGCGGTGGGCATGCATCCTTCCCCTATACCTTATGCAGATTTTGTTACAACAACCACCCACAAGACCCTCAAAGGGCCAAGGGGAGGAATGATCATGTGCAAGAAAGCATATGCAAAGGCGGTAGACAAGATGGTATTCCCGGGAATACAGGGAGGCCCTCTTGTCCACGTCATAGCAGCAAAAGCAGTTGCTTTGAAAGAGGCGATGAGCCAGGAATTTAAAGACCACCAGGCAATGGTCATCAGGAACGCAAAAAGACTTGCAGAGGACCTGATAAGCAGGGGTTTCAAGATCGTCTCAGGAGGGACGGACAACCATATGATGCTTGTAGACCTGACGAATAAGGGTACTACAGGAAGGGA
>JBGQMP010000183.1:0-4049 GCA_041500685.1 Thermodesulfovibrionia bacterium
CGGAATAAGTACGCCATGTGATAATAAATTGTTCGTGATGCTTTACCGTGAATTGCTGGAGAAAAAAGCATTTTTGGTAAAGATAAAATTTTCTATGGTATAATAAAAAGTTGTAAAGGAGATTGAGAAAATGCCGATATATGAGTATGAATGTCCTAACTGCGGTAAGCAGTATGAGATATTCCAGAGATTCAATGATGAGCAGTTGAGCAGATGCCCTGAATGTGGTGGGCATGTGCATAAATTAATCTCCCGAACTTCATTTATTCTTAAAGGTACTGGATGGTACGTAACAGACTATGCCTCCCCTGAAAGAAACAAGGCAATAAAGCCCAAAGATAAATCTGATACAAAGACCGAATCCAAGGCAGATACCTCTCCCAAAAAATAATGGTAAATCCTCACTTCCATATCCCATATTACAAAATAGGGGATTATCTTCGTTTCATAAAAGAACACTTTCTCAACCTCGAGATCTATTTTCCCTCAAGTTCCCTCGACATGCTAAAGGAGTCTGACATCATAAGGCTTCAAGAAAAGCTCGATTACCATCCGTCCCTTACCATTCATGCTCCCTTTATGGACCTGTCACCAGGGGCAGTGGATTCAAAAGTCAGGGCCATCACTATCGAGCGGTTTTCTCACGTCCTTGATATAGCAGAAATTTTAAAGCCCAAAGTGGTAGTTTTTCATTCAGGCTATGAGAAATGGAAATACGCCATGGAAATTGCCCCCTGGTTAGAGAGTAGTATGGTAACGTGGAAGCACCTTTTGCCCAGAGCTAAAAAGATGGGTATGAAGATAGCGATAGAGAATATCTTTGAGGATGATCCAACAAGTCTTACGCTTCTTATGGAGGAGATGTGGTCTCAACATTTTGGTATCTGTTTTGATACAGGACATTTCAATCTCTTCTCGCAGACACCGCTTGAGAGATGGTTGAGGCAACTCAAGCCTTATCTTATCGAACTCCATCTGCATGACAATAACAGGAATGCTGATACCCATAATGCGATCGGAGACGGGACTTTTGACTTTGATACCTTATTCTCTACACTTAAAGATAAGAACCTCGTCTATACTCTTGAGGCACATACACCAGAAGGTGCATTAAAAAGTCTTGAGAGGTTCAAGGCTTATAGCTTATCAACCTGATTCTTGAGCGAGAATCCCCTGAGTTCTGGATAACCTTTACCTTTATACTGCACGATAACCTTGTGTGTTTCGCCCATGGTTCCAGGTAAAATTAACCTCTTTATCCTTGCAACCTCAAAAAGATAATTAGTGGAATTTTCATACAGTTCTTTCATGATCTCATCAATTCCGAGACCAATAAGAAAGGCTCCTTGCTGACAGAAACCGAGAGTCTTCAATCCGAGATTTTCTCCCAATTTCTTTACAGACGAAAAATTAACGTGTGTTGTTATGTCCTGCTCCCCAATGTTCTGATATGGATCTTCGACTAACTGATGTTTATGATAGCAAAGCAAGGTGCCCCTGTTTCTGTAGTCGCTGTAATAGTCCCAGGCAGGATAACCATAGTCTATTGTCAAAATGAATCCTTCTGACAATATTTTATCAACAGAATTCAGCCAGTCCTTTATTCTTAAGTTGATCTCTGTCCTGTATCCCTCTGTGAGCTCTATGGAAAATTCTTTTAAGTAATCGGCTATGGCACCTGTGCTTAAATCTTTTTTTATCTCAATAAGGGTTTTATGATCAACGGCAACATAAACTTCTCTGAGCTCATCTTCCATCTCAATGATATGAACGGGAAAGGCATCAAGGAGTTCATTTGAGACGATACTCCCCTTTATTGTTCCAACATCTTTCAACGAAGAAACCCATTTCACTTTATCGGAAATACCTTCGAGGAGCCTCTCCTGTTTTTGTTTCATAAAGGGATTGGGCTCTACTATTATGTATGCGACTGGACTGAAAGACCTTTTACTGAGATAATCAAGGATATCTTTGCACAGATATCCTGCTCCTGCGCCAATCTCAAGAATAGAAAAGTCTAAAGGCTTTTTCATTACTTCCCACGTCTCCTCAATCTGTCTCCCGATCATTGCTCCGAATACAGGGTGAAGATGCGGACTTGTATAGAAATCCCCTGCCTTGCCAATCTCTGTCTTCTCGGATGCGTAATAACCAAGTCCAGGTTCATAAAGAGCCATCTCCATGAAGGTTTCGAAGATAATGGGACCTTCCTTCTCAATTCTCTCAATAATCTTTTGTTCAAGAGGGTTCATATCAGTCTTTGGTAAGAAACCATTCCTTTACCTTCTCATCATGATATATTTTGTACTCATATCCATCTATCACTTTAACGTGAAAGAATCTCTTTCTTACTCTATCCTCAAGTCCTTCTTCAATCCACATACTCAGAATTTCTGAGACCTTAATTTCTGTACCTTGAAGGACAAATGACCTCGGGGTCTCTTCACCTCGATAACCTGAATAGTCAATGACCTTAATCTTTTCAGCAGGCATATCTCAAGTCTAACAGAATGCATCCTTTAATCTGAAGGGCATAACCATACATGATTTTATTTGGTAAAACAAATATAATTGCATAGGACTAACCGTTTTATATATGCTTGAGTGATACCTGATAATCAAGATTTATTTATTAAGAAAAGAGTACCAGGCATGTTAAAAGAGTTCAAAGAGTTTGCCATGCGAGGAAGTGTCATTGACATGGCTGTTGGAATCATCATTGGTGCCCCTACTGTTTATCCGCTATTCCCATCAAGGCTACTCGTTGCGCTCATTGTACCTCTGAGTTAAAGTGATATCTGTTCTGTAAAGGAGGATTACATGAACCGGGCACTTTGGTGTGTATCATCTTCGCTATGATGCTGTTAACATATTCAATGCTCCATTCCCTATAAAGTTTTGTCAAATAATCTATCATCAGGGGGAGGTGAGTAAAAGAGAGTTTTTGGATTTCTTCAATTAAATTTTTATAAAGGAGGTAAACAGAAGATGAATAGGGCAGTTTTAAAAGGGATTTTCTTAGTACTTGCCCTGGTTTTTTTAGGTTCTCTCATTGGATGTGCAGGCAAGGAGTTCGCGCCCAAAGATCCCTATATGTACTGGTACTATCCCAAGGAATTGCCAGAGGCAGATCGGGCTGTAGAAGCAGCGCGTCAAGCCGGCAAGGATAGGGAATGTCCTGCGGACTTCAAAGCCGCCGAAGATTTAAAGAACAAGGCCTATGAAGTGTATGCAGAGTGCAGGACTGAGGAGGCGATCGCTATGGCCAAGGAGGCAACGAAGAAGGCAAATACCCTCTGTCCGTCAAAGCCTCTGCCACCAGCGCCAGAACCAAAACCAGCTCCAGCACCACCACCTCCACCACCTCCACCACCTCCACCGCCGCCACCACCGCCGCCACCACCGCCGCCGCCGCCGCCAGCACCTAAGGTTATCGACAGGATGACCTTGGAAGTGAATTTTGACTTCGACAAGTCAAACATAAGGAAAGAGGATAAGGCAAAGCTACGGGAAGCAGTCGATTTTGTTAAAAAATACCCAGGTGCAAAAGTCAGGCTCGAAGGGCACACGGATAGTATCGGAACAGAACAATACAATCAGGCCCTTTCAGAAAGAAGATCAGGATCTGTGAAGAACTATCTGGTTAAAGAAAGTGCTGTTGAAGAGTCAAATATTACAAGCATTGGTTATGGTGAAACGAAACCTGTAGCTGATAATAAGACAAAAGAAGGTAGAGCTAAAAACAGAAGAGTTGAAATACTCATTTTGTCAGAATAACAACATAAAGGACAGGGTGAATCCACATTGAAGAGGATTCTATCCTGTCCTCTTCTAAAAGGATAGCAAAACCTTTTCTGTTTCGAATTGTGCTTATCTGTGACCTTTGATTTGTTTTGAGGCTTAATGTTCATGGTAGGCGCGAGGGGGATTGAACCCCTGACTTCTTCCGTGTCAAGGGAAATCAGGATAAGTCATACCATTTCCATCTGTTTCTCACTGCTTCCAAGTGCTTACCGCTATTTGATTCTTACAAAAGGGGGATTTTCCTA
>JBGQMP010000184.1:0-4048 GCA_041500685.1 Thermodesulfovibrionia bacterium
AGTCGAAGGCCTGATGGGGGCATACAGGCCGACGGGAAAACTGGTCTTCTTCAGCCTTCTGAGATTAACTATGCTTGCCTGTATTCTGGCCATCCTCTTGATTTACAGGCTGGTGAATCCTTTTGGCCTCCTTATCGGCTTCACTGTTGTCTTTATCTCGATCATTAGAGAGGGACTGAAGTCTGTGAAAGAGCCTCCGGAAGATTAATCAAGGGGTCAAGGGGTTAAGAAGTCAAGGGGGCGAGGGGTCGAGTGAAATGCCACAAGATTCAAAAAACCTTGAACCCCCGAATCCTTGAATCCTCGAACCCTTATTTTAGTTATTGCTGTAAGGGCCATTATGCGGACACCGAGCGCCATCAGCAATAACCGGACATTGAATGCCTGATAAGTGAGGCAGAGGAAAGTGACACACCCAGATAACAAGGTCAGGCCTTTTGTCTAAAGGTATACCTCTGCTGACCCTCTCGACGACCCTTCTTTCGAGATGAAGACAATATATTTGCTCTGCTAAGGATTTAACACTCATTCTTTTCCTATTTGCTGTTCCCTATTGAATCACTCATTGTAGCCGCAAACTTTAGTTTGCGTAATTTGTTGATTTTCAATTTTTATTAATCGCAGGCTAAAGCCTGCGGCTACTATAAAGGGACTTTTGCAAGAGCCTCCTATTTATTTATTACCTTAATCGCCTTTGTATCATCTGCTGTCTTAAAGACACAGATTGAAGATTTGCCAGCCCCTGCAGTCCCATACATGTAGTTGATATCTATCCCTGCATCAGCAATCTTCTTTGCAACCTTCTGTAATTCCCCTTCCTTATTTGGCAGCTCTATAGTAATAACATCTTCTTCTTCGATCTTAACCCAAAACGGACTAAGTACTTTCTTTGCCTTTGCATTGCTTTCAGTAAGCAACATAAAGTATGCTTTGTTTTCCATCCCGTATGCGCATATGGCTGTAATATTGACCTTTGCCCCTCCTATTGCAGTGCTGATTTCGGAAAGCAATCCAACCCTGTTCGGCATAATAAAACTCAGTTGTTTTGATTTCTTTGCCTTTGCCATAACCCACCTCCCCTAATAAGTTTTTAAAGTGTATTTTAATACATGCATATAAAAAGTCAATAATTCAAATCAGAGGAGAATCTACTTGGCTAATGTCAGATGCATAAAGATTTTGCAGGATATATTGAATGGTGAATCATAAAAAAAGAGAGATACTACTATTTCTCTGGAATCTTCATATGCTTTATCATCTTTCCTTCGCACATGTAGATAACCATTTCAGCAATGTTCGTTGCATGGTCGGCAATACGTTCAATGTATTTTGATACGTAGCTAATCTTTATGGCTCGCGGTACTGTGCTTGGATCCTGTATCATATAAAAGAGGACTTCATTAAAGACCTGAACATTTAAATTATCCACCTCATCATCCCTCTTGATTACTTCATAGGATAACCTCGAACACTTCACAAAGGCATCAAGAGATTCCCTTACCATCTCCTCCGTAATCTCAGCCATCCGGGGTATATCTATGTATGGTTTTAACTGTGGTTCTTCATTTAATTCGGTAGCCCTTTCAGCAATATTTTCAGCAAGGTCTCCCATTCGTTCAAGGTCTGTCGTTATCTTCATGGCAGTTGTTATAAATCGTAAATCTTTTGCCTTTGGTTGTCTGAGAGCAATCAGTCTTATACATTCTTCATCTATCTCAACATCAAGAGCATTTATCTGGTGGTCTCTTTCAATAACCCTTCTCGCAAGATCAGTATCCCTCTCCACAAGGGACTTCACTGAGTCGTGTATAGCTGTTTCGACCATGGAGCCGAGTTTCAGAACTCTTTCCTTTAATGCCCCTAACTCCTCATCAAAAATAGCCATATCAGTTTCCTACCTAAAAATCCTTTATACTTCCTCTTAAGTTTCCATGTGCCTGATTATCTTTCCTTTGCACATATAAATGACCAGCTCCGCAATATTGGTTGCGCGATCTGCAATCCTTTCGAGATATTTTGCAACGTAAGTTCTCTTCACCGCGATGGGAATAATCTTTGGATCCTGAATCATAAGGGCCACAAGCTCATTGAAGTTCTTTACCGTAAGATCATCCACCTCATCATCTTTTTTTATAACTGCATAGGGCAATACTGAGCATCCTTGTACAAATGCATCGATAGAGTCTTTAACCATTGCCTGCGCGATCTCGGCCATCTTCGGAATATTTTTATAAGGCTTCAAGAGAGGCTCTTCGTTGAGTTCTACTGCCCTTTCAGCAATATTGACGGCAAGGTCTCCCATTCGTTCGAGGTCTGTCGTTATCTTCATAGCAGTTGTTAGGAATCTCAGGTCTCTTGCCATCGGTTGTCTTAATGCGATCAACCTTACACATTCTTCATCTATGCTTACCTCAAGGGCATTGATCTGGTGGTCATTCTCAATAACCTCTTTCGCAAGGTCACTATCCCTCTCCACAAGGGATTTCACAGAATCGCGAATAGCCGTTTCGACCATGGAGCTGAGTTTCAGAACTCTTTCCTTTAATGCCCCTAACTCCTCATCAAAAATAGCCATTATCCGAACCTTCCTGTAATGTATTCTTCAGTGAGTTTATTCTGAGGATTTACAAAGAGCTTGTCAGTCTCTCCAAACTCTACCATTTCTCCTAAGTACATAAAGGCTGTATAGTCAGATACTCTTGCAGCCTGTTGCATGTTATGGGTAACGATAACTATCGTAACAGTTTTTTGCAATGTCTGAAGTAAGTTCTCGATGTTTGCAGTTGATATAGGGTCTAAAGCTGAAGTCGGCTCGTCAAAGAGCAGGACCTCAGGCTCCTGTGCAAGAGATCTCGAAATGCAGAGCCTCTGCATCTGACCACCGGAAAGACTCAGCCCGGATTCATTGAGTTTATCTTTCACCTCTTTCCACAAATCAGCCCTAACGAGAGCATTCTCTACGATCTCATCCAGCTGGCTTTTCTTCTTAATTCCCCTGATTTTCGGTCCATACGCTACATTCTCATAAACAGAACTCGGAAAGGGATTCGGCTTCTGGAAAACCATTCCGACTCTTCTCCTTAATTCGATAACATCTGTATCCTTATGATAGATATCTACTCCGTGAAAGAGTGCCTGGCCTTCAACCCACGAATTTGCAATAAGGTCATTCATTCTGTTGAGAGACCTGAGGAGGGTTGATTTGCCACAGCCTGAAGGCCCTATTATTGCTGTAATTTTATGGGCTTCTATATTAAGGGTTGCACTTTTAACAGCCATGAAGTGCCCGTAGTAACTGCTGAAATTTTTTATCTCGAATACATTCTTATTTTCTACCATGTCCTTTTCTTTCTCTGCCTTGACCTTATGATTATTCCCAGGAGATTCATCGCCAGAACTAATGCAATTAATACCAAGGCCGTCCCATACTGTATGGGTCTTGTCTCCTCTATGTGTGTGCCGGCTGTAGCCAAGACATAAATATGGTAAGGAAGTGCCATCACTGGTTCTAATAATGACCTCGGTACCCCTGGCGTAAAAAAAGCAGCGGCAGTAAACATGATCGGAGCAGTCTCACCTGAAACCTTTGCTGTCCCTAAGATTGCACCGGTGAGGATCCCTGGCATTGCAGCGGGCAAAACAACCTTTCTGATAGTCTGCCACTTCGTTGCACCACATGCAAGGGATGCCTCTCTAAAGCTGTAAGGAACAGCCTTAATCGCCTCTTCTGAGGTCGATATAATGTAGGGAAGTACCATTATAGCAAGTGTCAATGACCCGGCAAGTAAACTCATACCCAAATGAAAAGCCACAACGAAAACAGCAAGACCGAAAAGTCCAAAGACAACCGACGGCACACCTGCAAGGGTATACATTGACATCATGACAGTTTTTAAGAGTAAACCTGGTTTTGAGTATTCAGCCAGGAAAATAGCCGTGGTGACCCCGATGGGTATGACTACTATCATACATATCACTGTGAGCAATATTGTCCCAATAATGACCGGAAAAATCCCACCTTTTGTCATGGCCTCAACAGGAGGTTGCG
>JBGQMP010000185.1:0-4020 GCA_041500685.1 Thermodesulfovibrionia bacterium
TCCTTCCTCCGCTTCGATATGACGAAAAGAAGTTCGTGAAATATGATTCCAAGAAAGAAAAGTCCTTCTGGACCACTGAAGCAATTAAGTTTGGGAAACGTTTGGCCGCAGCTTTAGTCACTCTTTCTGAAACATTGTTGAGTGGCCGACTAACTACACCCCCGCCTGCATGGGCGCTTGATTCAGCATTCAGTACACCAGAAGAAGGCGTTCTTCATAAAGAGATCGCAGACATCTCAATAAAAATCACTGAATTGAAGCAACAACGCACGGCGATTGAACAGCAGCTCAATGAGGCAGGTTCGATAAGAGCACTGCTTTACGAGCAGGGCAAGCCGCTTGAGCGCGCGGTTAGAGATGCGTTAACGGTGCTGGGCTTTTCAGCAGTGCCTTTCGCGCAAGGTGACTCTGAATTCGATGTCATTTTTGTTTCACCAGAAGGACGGTGTTTGGGAGAGGTTGAAGGAAAAGACGGCAAGGCGATCAACATAGACAAATTCAGCCAACTTGAACGAAATCTGCAGGAAGACTTCGCTCGCGAAGACGTAACAGAATATCCAAAAGGTGTTTTGTTCGGAAATGCGAAGCGACTGAAGCCCTTACAGGAACGTGGTGAAGAGTTTACGGAAAAGTGCATCACAGCGGCAAAACGGGCACGTGCTGCTCTCGTTCGCACCGCAGATCTCTTCGATCCTATCCGGTATCTCCGAGGGCATAAGGATTTGGACTATGCAAAGGCATGTCGTGAAGCGATTTTTACTACCGAAGGGGATATCGTGGGGTTCCCGCCGGTACCGGTGAGTGCTACGTCAGATATGCGAGAGATTGAGACCGCGACGGCGTCAGGCGAAGACATAAAACCGGAATAATATGTTGATAAACACCTACCAATGCATCCAGCGGAATAACGGCTAACGCAAACGTTAGCTGCATTTTTCTCCCGTAAATCCTGAGTAGTTGCGACTTTCAATACATGCGACATTGTAGGTGTAGGTCGCACCAGATCAAGATCAACGAGTGTGTGTCTTTGATGAAGTAACTGAGCGTCAAGAAGTTTTCTGATTCCCGAAAAGACAAAACTACTGCTCACAGACCTTAAAACGTTACCCTTTCCTATGAAATAAAAATGAACATTATTCTCATCCCCTCCATCAATAAGAAAAGGTTGACTTTCTTATCCAATATCTAATTAAGATATCTTCTGCTTATTTGCATGGAATTCAATGCCCTGTGTACAATTCCAACGGGGTTTACTTTAACCCCAGCACATCCTGCATATCATAAAGACCTGCAGGTTTTCCTGAAATCCAGAGTGCTGCCCTGAGGGCACCTCTCGCAAAGGTATCCCTGCTCGATGCCTTATGAGTAATCTCGATCCTTTCACCGAGACCTCCAAATATAATGGTATGTTCTCCGACAATGTCCCCTGCTCGTATCGTCTGTATGCCGATTTCTTTTTTCGTTCTCTCGCCAATAAGCCCCTTTCGTGTATATACAGCAACCTCATCAAGATTTCTTTTTGTAGCATCTGCAATTACCTGCGCCATCTTCAGTGCTGTGCCACTCGGTGCATCCTTTTTCAGTCTGTGGTGTGCCTCGATAATCTCTATATCATATTCGTCACCTAAAACTCTTGCTACATCTTGCAATACCCTTAAGAGGAGATTCACGCCCGTGCTCATATTGGATGCCATAACGCAGGGTATGCTTTTTATCGAAGCCTCCATCTCTTTCATATCATCCTTTGAGAATCCTGTTGTCCCTATTACCATTGCCTTTCCTTTTTTCGACGAAAGCCTTACGTTTTCTTTAGTCGAGTTCGGGGTGGTAAAGTCAATAATTACATCTACACTGTCAATAATATCTTCAGGGCTGTCTGAGAGTTTTATTCCTATCCCGCCTACGCCGACCAACAATCCAATGTCTTTTCCAACCGCATCATGCCCCCTTTTTTCGAAGGCTCCTGTGAGTTTTAATTCGGGATATTCCTTTGAAAGGGCAACGATCCTGCTCCCCATTCTTCCTGCTGCCCCTGCAACTGCTATTCTGGTCATAAAAACCTCCTTATTAGCCAAGAGCAAAAAGCTATGAGTTATGAGTTATGAGTCTAAAGTTGTTCATTTCTCTTTGCTCTCTGCTCTGTGCTTATGCTCTTTGTCATTTTTATGCTCATCGCTCTCTGCTCTCTGCTCTTCTTCAGCTTTTTCTCCTTCAATTCTGTATTCTTCTGATACCCATTTCCCGAGATCTATAAGTTTGCACTTTTCGGAGCAGAAAGGTCTCCATGGGTTTTCTTCCCACGTGGTTGTTCTTTTACATAGAGGGCAGGTAATCTTCATGCTACTCTCACGTTGGTAAGCCTTGATAACTTTTTCCTCAAGAATTGTCCAGTATAGGAATCGGGGTTCATGCTGACTTCTTCTGGAGTACCTTCTGCAACAACTCTTCCTCCTTTTTCTCCTCCCTCGGGCCCGAGGTCTATAATGTAATCGGCTGATTTTATCACATCAAGGTTATGTTCTATGATGATAACGGTATTCCCTAAATCTATAAGTCTGTTTATAACATTGAGCAGCTTATGGATGTCAACAGAATGGAGTCCTGTTGTAGGTTCATCGAGGATATAGAGAGTGTTGCTTGTTGATTTTTTCCCAAGCTCTTTCGAGAGCCTTACTCTTTGTGCCTCACCTCCTGAAAGAGTTGATGCAGGCTGTCCGAGTTGTAAATATCCAAGCCCGACATCTTCGAGAACCTCAAGTCTCTGCCTTATGAAATAGATAGACGAGAAAAATTGAAGTGCCTCAGATACAGTCATATCAAGCACCTCAGCAATATCTTTACCTTTGTATCTGATTTCAAGGGTCTCCTTATTGTATCTTTTCCCCTTGCAGATGTCACAGGGTATGTAAACGGGGGGCAGGAAATGCATTTCTACCTTAATCAGTCCGTCTCCCCGGCATGATTCGCATCTTCCGCCTGAGAGATTGAAACTGAACCTTGAAGGTGTATAGCCCCTTATCTTTGAATCAGATACTTGTGAAAATAACTCTCTGATAAATGAGAAAACCACTGTATAAGTTGCTGGGTTAGATCTGGGGGTTTTTCCAAGAGGTGATTGGTCAACACAGGTCACACGATCTATCTTATCCGTTCCTATTATTTCTTTATATTTACCGGGTGTCAATGCACTTCCATAGAGTTTCTTCAAAAGTGCTTTGTAGAGTATCTCGAATACGAGAGTGCTTTTGCCTGAACCCGAAACCCCGGTTACACATGTAAAAGTTCCAAGGGGAATATTGACATTAATCTCTTTAAGATTGAATTCCTGAGCACCTATTATCCTGATAAAGTCCTTTGTTTTTCTTCTCATAAGGGGAGTATCTATTGATACCAACCCGCTGAGGTATTTTCCTGTTATTGACTTTTCATTTTTCTCTATCTCTTCAGGTTTCCCTGAGGCTATAACCCAACCACCATTAAGCCCTGCACCAGGTCCCATATCCACTACATGATCTGCCCACCGTATTGTCTCCTCATCATGTTCAACAACGATAATGGTGTTACCAGCATCCCTTATGAATGAGAGGTTTTCAAGGAGTTTTTTGGTATCCCTTGGGTGCATGCCGATAGTTGGTTCATCGAGTACATAGAGAACCCCTGTTAATGAGGATCCCAGTTGTGTTGCAAGCCTTATCCTCTGTGACTCCCCACCCGCAAGTGTCAAAGATGACCTGTCAAGGGTGAGATAACTTAGTCCCACCTTACTGAGGAAAGTTAGCCTGTCCTTGACTTCTTTAAGAACACGGGATGCAATTGTTTGTTCTCTCTCTGTGAGTTTTAGATTGTTGATAAACAATAGTGCATCCCTTACAGGCATCCTCGTAAATTCCCCTATGTTTACATTCTGTATTTTTATATTGAGTGCCTCTCTTCTCAATCTCAGTCCATTACAGAGTCCACAGATTTTTTGGTTTTCAATCTCAGTAGAGTCCTCTCGGAATCGAGTCGTACCGACTTCAA
>JBGQMP010000186.1:0-3997 GCA_041500685.1 Thermodesulfovibrionia bacterium
TAGCAAACGGGCTGGATGAACTGTCCTCCCTTTCGGAGAAAATCAAATCCTTCGGTGTCCAGGATATGATCATCGACTCAGGTGCAAGGAAGGCAAAAGATATTCTGAAAGACAATACCCTCATCAGAAGAGCTGCTATTAAAAAGAACTTTAAGCCTCTCGGTTACCCGATCATAACCTTTGCAGTGCGTGAAGATAGCCTCATAGAAGCACTTATAGGGACAATAGGTGTTGCAAAATATTCCTCCATAATCGTCTGCAGCAGTTTTGAGAAGTGGAAAAATCTTGCCCTTTTTACATTGAGGCAGAACATTTATACAGATCCTCAAGTTCCGATGCAGGTAGAGCAAAAGATCTATAAAATCGGAGAACCCTCGCCTGCCTCACCATTACTTATCACAACAAACTTTTCCCTTACGTACTTTATCGTATCGGGAGAGGTAGAGAACAGCAAAGTCCCGAGTTATCTCGCCGTCATGGATTGTGAGGGTCTCTCAGTGCTCACCGCATGGGCAGCAGGAAAATTTACAGCAGCAAAAATTGCACAGTTTATAAAAGAGAGCGAAATAGAGAATACAATAAGTCATAAGGAGCTTGTTATTCCGGGTTATGTGGCAATCCTCAGCGGCGCCATTGAGGATAAACTCGAAGGCTGGAAGATAACGGTCGGCCCGAGAGAAGCAAACGGAATACCTGCATTTCTGAGGTCACGGACAGGCTAATGATTGACTTATCTCTATTTAATTTTATAAACTGAATACTATATAAATTATTGTTATGCCTAATCTTTCAGTTCCCCAGTTAAGGAGGTTGAGATGTCCAAGATAATAGCCTCAGCAGTTATAAGAGGTGCACATACTATTGTCCAACAGGCAGAAGACATGCTCGATAAGTCAACTGCTGAAAAAGGTGAGGGTTTCATTTTCGAATTTCCTGATACTGCTTTCTATCTTCCCATGATATATGCAATGACGGGATATGCAGTAAAAACCCTGGGAGATATGAAGGTCGCCCTTGGGATGGCTAAGGAATTACTTCATCCAGAACCTGAAGAACATGTATGGAAACCCTATTTAGGAGAAGCCCTCGATTCAGGCATGGCAACGCTCTTTGCAGAAGAGATCATCATGGCATTACGCTATATCAATGGCCTGGAGCCAGTCGTGGATCCAGAAACAGGCTATGTTTATAACGGATTTATCACGGATACTATCCAGAGGAACCTGGGTATCCAGCTCGTTGATGGAACAATGCCTGGATTTGCTGCTGTCATCGGAGCTGCACCTGATGATGATACTGCTGTCAAGATAATCAGAGAACTTCAGGAAAAGAACATTCTTACCTTCCTTTCAGGCCATGTGAATGGCAATTGCGTTACAAAACAACTCTTAAGAAAAGGTGTTGAACTCGGATTGGACACAAGGATAGTTCCTGTGGGTCCTGATACAGAACATACGATATATCCCCTCAACTGGTCTGTAAGGGCATCCCTCATCTTTGGTGGGAACAAGCCAGGTGATTACAAAGGCCATCTTAAATATACGAAAGACAGAGTTTTTGCCTTTGCATTAGTCTTGGGTGAACTTGATAATACAAAGTGGTCAACAGGCGCCGGTGCAATTAATATGGGATATCCGGCGGTGTGCGATACTGATGTACCTGTTATACATCCCACCGGCGTATGTATATATGAAGAGGTTGATAAAGAGTTCGATTATAACAAGATCGTTCAGAAGGGTATTGAAGTGAGAGGCCTGAAAATCGTCGTTGAAAAGCCACCAATACCTGTTGCGTATGGCCCAGCCTTTGAGGGCGAGAGAATAAGGAAGGAAGATATGTTCATAGAGTTTGGAGGTACGCGAACACCTTCCTTCGAATGGGTAAGGATGAGGGAAATGGATGAGATAGAGGATGGAAAGGTTGTCATTGTTGGCAACAACTGGAAGGAAAAGTTCGAGCAGGGTGGAAAGATGCCTCTCGGAATAATTGTTGATGTTGCAGGGAGAAAGATGCAGAAGGACTTCGAATCAGTGATAGAAAGAAAGATCCACTCCAATATCAATGAGGCTCAGGGTGTATGGCACATGGGCCAGAGGGATATGAACTGGATAAGGATAAGTCATAACGCCAAGAATGAGGGATTCACCCTCGAGCATCTCGGAATAATCAATGTTACCATGACCCACCATAGATTCAAGGCAATTGTGGATAAGGCTCAGGTGACAATCTATACGGATGAGGCAGATATACTGCAGATTCAGGAGGAGGCAAGAAAAGTTTACAGGGAGCGTGATGCGAGAACCGCTGGGCTCGTCGATGAGGCAGTTGATACATTTTATTCGTGTCTCCTCTGTCAGTCCTTTGCGCCAACCCATGTATGCGTTATCAGTCCGGAGAGGCTTGGTCTCTGCGGAGCATTTAACTGGCTTGACTGTAAGGCCGCATTCGAGATAGAACCAACGGGTGGAAACCAGCCCATAGCAAAGGGTGAGCTCTTGGATGCGCAATATGGGAGATATTCTGGCATTGATGAGTATCTGAAAAAGGCATCTGGCGGCGCAGTAGAGACTCTTAATCTCTATACCATCATGGAAAATCCAATGACCTCCTGTGGATGCTTTGAGTGCATCTTGGCTATCATTCCTGAAGCGAATGGCGTCATGATTGTCCAGAGAGGGCATACTGATATGACCCCTATAGGGATGAAATTTTCAACCTTGGCAGGCAGCGTTGGTGGAGGCACACAGAACCCAGGATTTATGGGCATAGGGAGAAACTTTATCGTCAGCAAGAAGTTCCTCTATGGTGATGGTGGGATCAAAAGAATTGCCTGGATGACAAAGAACTTGAAAGAAAGTCTTAAAGAGGCATTCGACAAAAGAGCTGCTGAAGAAGGAGTACCAGACCTATTGGATAAAATAGCGGATGAGACCATATGTGAAGATTCAGAGAAGCTCTTGGAGTTTCTCACGAGTGTTGGGCATCCTGCACTCGAGATGAAGCCAATGTTATAAATGCGGAATGCCGAGTGCGGATTTCGGAATTAATTCCGCATTCCGCACTCCAAATTCCGAAATTTTGAGGTTGGAGGGTATATGGATAAGGTAATAAAGAGTGCAAATGAGGCATCAGAGCAGATTATAGAATGGGGTGAATCTCATGGGTTGGAAACGTGTTTCGAGAGGGCTGAGAGACTGAAACCCTGTCCCATAGGTGCCACGGGTGCCTGCTGTAAAGTCTGTCATATGGGACCTTGTCGATTTGTTGGTTCTAATGCCGAGGAGGAGGCAAGGGGAGTCTGCGGAGCAACGCTTCCTACGGTTGCTACAAGGAATCTATTGAGAATGGCAGTAGCAGGGGCAGCAGCACATTCAGACCATGCAAGAGATATGGCCTTTATTTTACTTGCCGTTGCCAACGAAGAAACAAAGGATTTTCAGATAAAGGATGTGAGGAAACTTTACAGGGTTGCGGAGATACTCGGTATCGAGTTTGGAAATGGAAGATCGACAAAGGACGTTGCAAGAGATGTGGCTATTAGACTCCTTGAGGATTTCGGAAGGCAGAAGGGTAAATTGAATTATATAAAAAGGGCACCCAAAAAGACTCAGGAGAGATGGGAAAAGTGGGGCATAATCCCGAGAGGTATTGACAGAGAAACAACAGAAGCTATGCACCGCACCCACATGGGAGTTGACCACGATCCCGATAACCTCCTTCTGAGTGCTCTGAAGGTTTCCCTCGGTGATGGCTGGGGCGGCTCGATGATCTCGACGGATATTACGGATATCCTTTTCGGTACCCCCAGGCCTGTGAAAGCAGAGGCAAGCTTTGGAATATTCAAAGAAGATGAAGTCAACATTGTTGTTCACGGACATGAGCCTTCACTTGCAGAAATGATCGTCGAGGTAGTGAGTGAACCCGAGATGATAGCCTATTCAAAATCTAAAGGTGCAAAAGGAATCAATCTCGGAGGCATGTGCTGTACTGCAAATGA
>JBGQMP010000187.1:0-3987 GCA_041500685.1 Thermodesulfovibrionia bacterium
GCTTCAGAGATAAGCAGCTTAACTTAGTATGTATTCCCTTATTCCATATGTACTGATTTTTAGTTTTGGTCTCATCGTTGGTTCTTTTCTGAATGTTTGCATATACAGAATACCGAGGGGATTGTCAATCATTATACCCTCATCGAGATGTCCTTCCTGTAATACCCCTATAAAACCATGGGATAATATTCCAATCGTAAGTTATATATTCCTAAGTGGTAAGTGCCGATTCTGTAAAGCAAAAATATCCTTTCGGTATCCCCTTGTCGAGCTGTTGAATGCAGTATTATATGTTTTGATTTTATGGAGATTCGATTCTGGCTGGCATACCTTGGTATACTTTGTCTTTTCTTCATCCCTTGTTGTTATAACCTTCATAGATTTAGATTTTCAGATCATACCCGACAGGATTACACTTTCAGGTATCCCTATAGGGTTTTTAGCAGGTTCTTTTCTCCTACCAGACCCTTTTGCAAGATCCTCATTACTTGGAATAAAAGAATCTCTTTTAGGAATGATTATTGGATTTGGGCTCTTTTATCTCGTGTCAATCATAGGTTCAGCTATCTTTAAAAAAGAGGCTTTGGGAGGGGGAGATGTTAAGATGATGGCCATGGTAGGTGCTCTGATGGGCTGGAAGACAGTATTTTTAACAACATTCCTCGGAAGCCTCACAGGATCTATCTTTGGGATACTGCTCATGGTTTTAAAGGGTAAAGACAGAATGGCAAAACTTCCTTTTGGTCCATTCCTCGCACTCGGAACAGTCATTACCCTTTTTTACGGTCAGGAGATACTCTCCTGGTATATCGGAGGCAGATAATACATGACACCTAAAATACTATTCTTATTTTCTTTTATATTCTTCCTCGGAGTCATAGTGATTTTTTATATCCTTAAGGCAATTCTAAGGTTTTATGGTGATAAGAAAAAAACAGAAATGAAAGATGTATCACAGGTCGGTTTTGTCGTAGACACATTTCATGAGCTCGTATCAAAACTTAAAGATAAGGAAAGAGAACTTGAAGTTCTGCGCCAGAAGGCTGAAGACAGAGCAGTAATCATTGAAGGATACAACGAAAACATACTGCAGAGCGTACCGAGTGGAGTAATGAGTTTTGATGAGGAGCTCAGGATTACAAAGATTAACTTTTCTGCTGAAAAGATACTTGAAGTTAAAAGAGAAACAATTCTTGGGAGGTATTATACAGAGGTATTGAACAAGCCAATAACAGATCTCCTCAATGATAAGAAGATTATAGAAAGGGGAGAGATAAGTTATACAACACCGTCAGGCAAGAGAATCTGGTTAGGGCTAACTCTCTCTCCGTTAAAGGACAAGGAAGGAAAAACAATAGGCCAGATACTTGTTTTCACAGACCTTACTCACCTCAAGGCATTGGAGTCCCAGATGGAATTAAGGTCGAGACTTTCGAGCCTCGGTGAGATATCGGCAGGAATCGCCCATGAGTTGAGAAATCCCATGGCAGTAATTGCGGGTTATACACAGCTTCTATCGAAGAAGGTTGATCAGTCTGTAAAACCCACTGTGGAGTCTATTACGAAAGAGATCAATGTTATGAACAGAATTATCTCTGATTTCCTTTCCTTTGCAAAACCTGCTGAACTAACCATATCTGATGTTGATCTGAAGAAGATTATAGAAAATTGCGTTGTTACACTCGTAAGCGGACGAAATAATATTAAGACTCACCTTGATATTGAGGGGATGCCAATCATAAAAGGTGATGATGTTCTTTTGAGGCAGGCCTTTACAAACCTTATACAGAATGCTGTTGAGGCCATGCCAGCAGGAGGGGACCTCATCATAAGGTCTTCAACCGGAGATTTTCTCGAAGTTTCCTTATCTGATACCGGCCCTGGTATCTCAGAAGACATTGTGGACAAGATCTTTCTTCCCTTTTTCACAACGAAAGACAGAGGCACAGGTCTCGGCCTTTCAATCGTTCAAAAGATTATCGTCTCCCATGGAGGAACCATATTTGTTGATAGCAGTGATAACGGAGCTACATTCAGGATAAGGTTCCCTTTAAAATGAAAGCTATCCTGATTATTTTGCTTGATAAATAAAACACTTTTTGCGTACAATTTACAAAAGTTGTAGGTTGCAGTTCTCCCGATAAAGCTAAACCCTCCGTGAGAAGGGGGCGGAAAGCGGCGGATCTTATCTCATTAATTCTATAAGATGGCCGAGCTGCCGAAGGTTGAACCTTTTGGTAAGTTTGGCCTTTTTATTTTAGTTAGTACCCCGGGGGGACATAATGGGGGTAAGGAAGCTTATACCATTTTCTGAATTTATCGTATCAAGTCTCTGGTTTCTTGTCTTGAATAATCCAGCCAATATATTTTTGTGGTCTTTCGTTTCCGTCATAACCTTACAAAATCAGAAAGGAGGGTTTAGATAAAGGAGTCAGGGGGAGTAAAAAATGGTAATAATTGCACAACTTTCAAGTTTAGAAAAAAAATAAAGGAGGTAATGTTATGGTTAAAATTAAGTTCAATGTGAAGCTAATTATGACAGTCTTGGTTGCATTGGCCTGCGGTGCTTTGGCTTTTTTATGGCCAAACTGGAGCAATGACTTACGAGCTGAAACCTATAGACCACCTAATCCAGTCATGGATTATGTGCCGCAGTATATCGGGATATATGATACCTATTACGTTAACTTTGTAGCAGATGATTGCAGAAACTGCCATGGGGATAGAAATGCTGGGGCCAAAAGACACCAGTTTACCGCCAGTGCCTTTGCCGACTGTCCTAATGGGTGTCAACTCTCCTCTCCGAATTGCCTTACCGCTTGCCATAGTTTTTACCCCGGTAATCCAGAGGCTATCACTTATAATTGTAAGGAATGCCACATAGACGGTGGCATGATGGGCGACCTGGGACACCCGCATCACAAAAGTGATCTCGCTGATTCAGGGCAGTGCACCGCCTGCCACCAACCGAATCTTTTGGTTGAGACAAGAAGTGTAAAACCTCCTTCGTACTATCCTACGGCTTACCCTTTTGCCCCTACACCGTTTAACTGTGAGAATTGCCACTGGCCGTCGGGCAGCACACCTCACACACCTCCACCAGATTGGCCAAAGCCCATAGAAGCTAACGGCCCTTGCTTTTATTATGATCTGCACCCAAGCAAGCCTTATGGACCAAACGATGGAACGCATCACGAGGTGGATGGGAAGGTATTTTACCAGTGTTACTTCTGCCATGCTAACGATCCAGGTCATTTTGATTTTAATCCCGATAATCCTCTTTTGATTAGATTCTGTGAAAACTGTCATAGTAAAGACTCACTGCACGGCATTGAGGAACACATTACTGCTGGGCATGGACTGACAGTTGAACAGAAATGTGTAGCCTGCCATGGTGGGATGCCGGATACTTCACCTGTTTTGGGACCTGCACAGCCGGTAATTACCGCCATAAATCCACACTTTGGTCCTGGGGGAACATCATGTTCCTTAAGCGGAGAGAACTTCGGTAGCTCCGGCGATATCCTCTTGACTCCACGGATGGGTGAAACCGGGCAAACCCACAAGATTTCTTCAGGAAAATGCACCTGGACAAATGAACTCATTGTATTTACCGTACCATCGGGATTTAGTAAAAGGAGCTACAATGTAAAGGTGAAAACGCCGAATGGAATAAGCAATATGCAGGTATTCACCTTAACAGGAACGAAACCTTGTATTCCCTGTCCCACTCTTGTCCCAACCATTGATAGCATCAAACCTCCCATAGGAATAGTGGAACAATTAGTCACCATACATGGGCAGAATTTTGGCGATCGGCATACGGGCGATAGAGATATTCTGCTTATACAGACAGATCCATACGGGAACACCTATACTGTCCATACAAAAATCATCTCCTGGACAGACAATGAGATCCAATCCCGTATCCCGGCATGGTCGCTTTATCCAGGCACTGTTCACGTCAAGGTGCAGACCGAGAATGGA
>JBGQMP010000188.1:0-3971 GCA_041500685.1 Thermodesulfovibrionia bacterium
AGACCGGCTAACGTTGCGCTGTGTCAATACCGTGCACAATGGTCAACATTGTTTGTGCCAATTGCAGCACGCATGAATTTCTGAAAAATATAATTCTCTTCATTTGTGCATCTTGCTGAGGCAAGCCCAGCGATCGAGTCAGGACCATATCTCTCCTTTATATCCTTCAGACGATTTGCAACATAATCAAGAGCTTCATCCCAGGATACTTCTCTGAAAAGTTCAGATTTCGGATTTTGGATTTCTGATTGCGGATTTATAAATTCCGAATTCCGAATTCCGAATTCCGAATTCTTGGAGGCTATTCTGATAAGAGGCTTTGTAAGTCTTTCAAGGCTATTGACAAATCCATATCCAAATCTCCCCTTTGCGCAGAGCCAACCTTCATTGATTGTATCTTTCTTCGAAGAGACCCTCATGATCTTGTTTCTCCTGATATGAAGAGTAAGGTTACACCCACATCCGCAATAGGGGCAGACGGTTTCAACTTCTTTTAAGCTCTGCCTGCCCTTCTGGGACCACATCTTTCCTGTCAGAGCTCCAGTAGGACACACGGCTACACACTGACCGCAGAATTCACAATTGAGGTCTTTTTCGTAAGGAGGGGAGATTTTTGTTCTAAATCCCCTATGAACAAAATCAATTGCACCAACACCCTGAATCTCATCGCATATCCGTACACATTGTCCGCAGAGGATACATTTTTCCATATCCCTTTCAACAAAAGGATTGTTATCTCTTTTCTTGTAAACTCTTCTCTCACCCTTAAAACGGTTTTCCTTGATACCATAGAAATAGGCAAGTTCCTGGAGCACACAATCACCTGCCCTTTCGCAAACCATGCAGTCATTCGGGTGATCTGAGAGAATGAGTTCAAGAGTTGTCTTTCTTAATTGTTCCAACTTAGTGCTTGTCGTTGTGACCTCCATCCCTTCACTCACAGGTGTTGTACAGGCTGTAACAGGCCTTGCCAGGCCTTTAATTTCCACGATACAGAGTCTGCATCCTCCATATGGAGTCAGGGCAGGATTGTGACAGAGGGTAGGTATTGGGATATCGAGTTTTCTCACAGCATCGAGAACTGTGGATAGTTTCCTTATACTTACCTTTTTCCCGTCTATTGTTAACTTTACCATATCAATCTCCGCTTCATTCGTAAGGCGTAAGGCGTAAGGAGTTAGCGGATCTTTGAAACTTGATAAGCCCTGTCAACATTTTATCTGTTCTTTCCAGCATTTTATTAATGTCACATAATTTTTCTTCTGACAAATATTTTAGACGTTTTGCAATTTCCAAATGGGTATCCAATTCGCTAAGAGATCCCTGGGATATATGAAGAAAGTTTATGAATTCTTTTTTTGTATTTCTTGCAGCTCCATCTGCAATATTACTTGGAATGCTTATAGCTGCTCTTTTCATTTGATTGACAAGATTGTAGTGTTCTTCTTGTGGTAATAATTTTGTAATCTTATAAACTTCTGCAACTAATTCTATCGCTAAATTCCACACATCGAGTTTTTTATGTGGCTTTTCCACTTACGCTTTACCCCTTACGCCTTACGCTTTCATGATTGCCTTGAATTTACACGCATCGAAACAAGTCCCACATTTCACACAAATATTGGGATCAATTCTGTGTACCATCTTTCTTGTGCCTCTAATTGCATCGGCCGGGCATATTCTTTTGCATGCCCCGCAACCGTTACAGACCTCTTCAAGGATAGCGTAGGTAATCAAATCCCTGCATACAACAGCAGGACATTTCTTGTCTCTGATATGTGCCTCGTATTCATCCCGAAAATACCGGATCGTGCTTAATACAGGATTTGGGGCGGTCATGCCCAATCCGCATAGTGACGCAGCTTTTATGTAATGGCTGAGTTCTTCAAGGAATTCTATGTCTCCTTCCTCGCCCTTTCCCGCTGTGATTCTTGTTAATATCTCAAGCAGTCTCTTTGTCCCAACCCTGCAGGGAGTACATTTACCGCAGGACTCTGCCTGGGTGAACTCGACAAAGAATTTTGCTGTATTCACCATGCAGTCTGTTTCATCGAGAACAACCATGCCGCCTGAACCTACAATGGAGCCGACCTGAGCAAGGGACTCAAAATCTACTTCAATATCAAGAAACTCCGCCGGTATGCAACCCCCTGACGGGCCTCCTGTCTGAACTGCCTTGAATGTCCTTCCACCTTCTATGCCTCCACCGATGTCATAGATTATCTCCCTTAAGGTAATGCCAAAAGGCACCTCGATTAACCCAGTATTTTTCACCTTCCCCGTTAACGCAAAAACCTTCGTGCCCTTACTATTTTCGGTACCGTAGGATGAGAACCATTCTGCACCTTTCCTGATGATATTCGGGACGTTCGCAAAGGTTTCAACGTTATTGATCACCGTAGGCTTACCCCAAAGCCCGCTATCCACGGGGAAAGGAGGCCTCGCCCTCGGCATACCACGTCTACCTTCTATTGATGCAATCAATGCAGTTTCCTCACCACACACGAACGCACCTGCTCCTAATTTAATCTTTATATCAAAGCTGAATTCCTTGCCGAATATGTTTTTGCCCAGAAACCCTTTTTCCCCTCCCTGATAAAGAGCTTTTTTCAATCTCTGTACTGCAAGGGGATATTCAGCCCTTACGTAAACATACCCCTCTTCAGCCCCAATAGCATAAGCACCAATAATCATCCCTTCTATTACAGAGTGAGGATTACCCTCGATAACAGACCTGTCCATGAATGCTCCTGGGTCTCCTTCATCAGCGTTACAGATTATGTATTTCTTCTTGGATTGTTTTCTCCTGCAGATTTCCCATTTAAGGCCAGTAGGGAAACCAGCACCTCCTCTTCCCCGAAGACCAGAATTCTTTATAATTGCTATTGTCTCTTCAGGAGTCATCGAGGTAAAGACTTTTTTGATGGAGTCATAACCGCCGACTGCTATATAGGCTTCAATTTCTTCAGGATCTATCTCGCCACATTGGGATAGAACAACCTTTGTCTGTTTTCCATGGAAGTTGTAGAAGTCGTCTTCAACAGCCCATTCAGCAACAGGATTACCCTTGATTATATGCTCGTTAATAATCTTTTCCACCATATCAGGCTTCACGTATTTATAGGTTGTTCTTGAGCCATTGATAATAACGTCTACAAGGACATCCTTTGCACAGAACCCTCGACAGCCGACCTTAAAGATTGAGCAATTTTTATGAAAAACAGCATCAATGTTTGCTGATGATAGTGCTTCCCTGAAGGTTGACAACACCTCTTCCCCACCGGCTGCAATCCCACCTGTGCCTGTGCATACTTTTATTTCGATCTCTTTATTCATCTGTCCTTAACCTCTTCACATCCTTCAGCAGCTTATCGAGAGTCATCTTCCCGCGTACTTCCCTGTTGAGGATTATGACAGGTGCAATACCACATGCACCAACACAGTTCACTTTTTCCACAGTAAATTTAAGATCATCTGATGTATCTTCACCAGGCGGGATATCAAATTCTATGAGAAGTCTGTTTAACAGCCTTTCAGATCCCTTTACGTGACAGGCGGTACCCCGGCATACAGTGACTACATTTTTTCCTTTTGGTTTGAGATGAAACTGGGCATAGAATGTTACGATCCCGTAGAATCGACTTGCTGGGATATCAAGCTTTTTTGAGAACCAATTTACTGCATCTTCAGGTATGTAACCAAAAGTCTCCTCTACACTTTGAAGGATAGTTATGATATTGCCTTCATTTTGCCTATAATCTGCCAGTATTCGCTCGAAAGCCTCTTTCATCTTGTCCACTTCTGCTTTCTTGATAAGTGTAAAGTACTTCTCGTAACATCATTATAAATATTTCAGAAAAAAATCCCCCCTCGGAAACAGTTTCTACCTATTATTTTATATATAAAATTATATATTAATTATACAATGCTGTCAATTTTATTTTGGAGGTCTCTATTTTATGACAATGTGG
>JBGQMP010000189.1:0-3962 GCA_041500685.1 Thermodesulfovibrionia bacterium
TTTCCGCACATTGAGCCCTGGAGAACCATTCCTATTTAAGCTTCATAGCCCTCGTGATTTTATAGTAGGGGGTGGATTCTTCGCTCATAGTACCGTTCTTCCTGTCAGCCTTACTTGGGAAGCCTTTGGAGAAAAAAACGGCGCAAGTTCCTTTGAAGAAATGCGAAGACTTATTGAAAAACATCGCCGCATGGCTTCCTCAGGCGGTGAAGACTACCAAATTGGGTGTATCCTTTTAGAACAACCTTTCTTCTTAAGAGAAAGGGATTGGATCCAAGTACCGTCAGACTGGAAACCAAACATAGTCCAGGGTAAAAGTTATGATACAACCGCCGGTTTAGGGAAAAAACTCTGGGAAGATGTTCAATTGCGCATTCAGGCACGAAAGGATTTATGGGAAAAAGCAAGGGTGACTGATGTAGAAGGTGGTTATGGACCACCAGTAATGATAATGCCACGATTAGGACAGGGGAGTTTTCGTATTCTTGTCACTGATGTCTACCAACGAAGGTGTTCTGTAACACAGGAACGAACATTACCTGCGTTGGACGCAGTGCACATCAAACCATTCGGGAAGAGTGGACCGCACAGCGTTAATAACGGTGTTCTCCTCAGGTCCGATATTCATAAACTTTTCGACACAGGTTATGTGACTATCTCGTCTGATTACCACTTTGAAGTGAGCAAGCGTATCCGAGAAGAATTCGAGAATGGCAGAGATTACTATGCTATGAAGGGCAGATCACTTCATTTACCAATGTTAGAACAATTTCGACCAACCTCAGAATATATAAATTGGCACAACGAAAACGTATTTCGAGGTTGATTAACAAAGAAAGTTATGATCATCGAAGCTGATACCTGTCGAAAGTACGTCCTCCCAAAACTCACCCAAGCTGTTTGGGATAACGATCCTCTTTCCTTTACAGAGCAAAAGACCTTTACAGATGGCCGTATCGCGGTTACAGGGAAGAGGCCCAAGTACGCTCTGCACGGACGTCCCTATTTTCCAATTCTTAGGAGGCCAGATGAATGATTTTAAAAGGATAACGGACAAAATTAAGAAATTTAGGGACGAGCGGGATTGGATGAGATTCCATAATCATAAGGATATGGCATTATCTTTGGTTTTGGAAGCCACTGAAGTTCTAGAGCATTTCCAATGGAAATCTCCTGAAGAAGTTGTTAGTTATGGTAAGATTCACAAGGAAGCATTGTCTGAGGAACTTGCAGATGTGGCAATGTATCTTTTTGAGCTCGCTGACAATCTTGGAATTAATCTAAAGACGGCAATGGAGAAGAAATTAGAAATAAATAGATCTAAGTATCCTGTAGAAAAAGCACGAGGCAAACATACAAAGTACGACAAGTTATAACTATGAGACTTTATTCAGGCACCTCTGAACAATTTATTCAAGATACCATCCAAAATCAGATAGCAGAAAAGCTAAAGTTATCCTTTTTTAATTATTTTAGATGTAATCCTTCCCCTGGAGAAATTAACTCCTGGAGAAATTCTTTAAGATCGATGTCTCAGGTTTTTCAATACTCTAATCTTCTAGATCATGGAGTGATTCTTGAATATCAATTACCACTTACTTCGAAAAGGCTAGATTGTATGATTTGCGGGAAAAACGAAAAAAGAAGAGATAACGCGGTAATCGTAGAACTTAAACAATGGGATAAATGTGAAGAGGCCGCTGGGGAAAATGAAGTTATGACGTGGCTTGGGGGTGCAAAAAGAGAAGTCCTACATCCTTCTGTACAAGTTGGTCAATATCAAATGTATCTAGAGGATACGCACACTGCTTTTTACGCTGATTCAGACCCGGTTCTTTTAAGTGCTTGTACATATCTACATAATTATAATTTCTATTCGGAAGATGTCATTTTCTCAAGTAAATTCGACAAAACCCTTGAGAAATATCCCCTTTTTGCGGCCGATGATGTCGATAAGTTGAAAGATTATTTGCTTGATAAATTGGAAAGAGGTGAAGGTATAGATGTTCTTAGAAGAGTGGAAGAGAGTAAATATAGACCAAGTAAAAAATTGATGGATCATGTAGGAAATATGATAAAAGGTAAGTCAGAATATATTCTGCTTGACGATCAGCTCATTGCCTATGATGCAGTGCTTTCTTGTGCAAAAAAAGGTTTCCACGATAAACAAAAAACGGTAATTATTATAAAAGGTGGCCCAGGGACTGGTAAATCAGTAATTGCCATAAATCTCATGGCCGATTTGTTGCTCAAGGGGTATAACGCACACTATGCAACAGGTTCTCGCGCTTTTACCGAAACACTGAGAAAGATCATCGGGTCGAGAGGGTCAGTTCAATTTAAGTATTTCAACAGCTATACTCAAGCTGAGCATAATATTGTGGATGTAATAATTGCTGATGAGGCTCATAGAATTCGTGACACCAGTAACAGTCGTTTCACCCCAAGAATAAAAAGATCCACATTTTCCCAGATTGAAGAGCTGTTACAGACTTCAAAAGTGGCAGTCTTTTTTATAGATGACAAACAAGTTGTACGTCCAAATGAGATTGGGTCTGTAAAATATATTAAACAGAATGCTAATAAAAATGGATGTAAGGTATTTGAATACGAACTTGAGGCTCAATTTAGGTGTAATGGTTCAGACGCCTTTGTTAATTGGATCAATAATACTCTTGGTGTTGAAAGAACTGCCAACGTTATTTGGGATCAGCGAGAGGAATTTGATTTTAAGATATTCCCATCACCTTTGGATTTAGAAAATGCTATTAGACAAAAGGTGAATGAAGGGCTCACGGGGAGAGTAACAGCAGGATTTTGTTGGAATTGGTCTAAGCCTAATGGAGATGGAACACTAAAAGACAACGTAGTAATAGGAGATTATAAGAAGCCTTGGAATGCAAAGCCCGAAGCCAAAAAATTAGCTCCTGGAATCCCAAAAGCCTCACTTTGGGCATATGATCCCAATGGGATAAACCAAATTGGTTGTGTATATACTGCTCAGGGGTTTGAGTTTGATTATGTGGGTGTGATTTTTGGGGAAGATTTGGTTTATGATTTTGACAAACAGACATGGATTGGTAATTTGAGTAAATCATCCGATAATGTAGTTAAACGATCTGGCGAGAAATTTGTTGATCTTGTAAAGAATACTTATAGAGTGTTACTTAGTCGAGGTATGAAGGGCTGTTATGTATACTTTATGAACAAGGACACAGAGAGATTTTTTAAATCTAGAATTGAGAGTTTAGAACAGCCCGAGAGAGAGAAGGAATTAATATCTTCTGAATTAATCAAAGAAGAAATGGGTAGAATTTATCGAATTTTGACTGATATAGAAGGACATCGAAAATATAAAGATCACCTCCCTTTATATTCACTGCAAGCCGCAGCAGGGTATTTTGGAAGTGGAAAGGCCGTTGATCCAGAAGGTTGGGTAGAGGTTAGTGGCTTCGGTCGGCTTGACGAGACGATGTTTGTTGCCAGAGCTGTCGGCAGGTCGATGGAGCCCAGAATCTATGATGGCGATTTTCTGGTTTTTCGTTCTAAACCTGTAGGCAGCCGTCAAGGGAAGATCGTACTTGTTCAGTATCATGAGTTGGCCGATCCAGAAACCGGCGGTTCTTACACAGTTAAGAGGTACCGATCCGAAAAGTCACCTTCAGTCGAAGGGGAATGGAAACATACAAAGATTACTCTTGAACCTCTGAACCCAGAATTTCTGCCCATTATACTTGAGCCTGAACATGAAGGGGCAATTCAGATTATTGCTGAGTATTTAGGAAAACTCGGAAGTAAATAATTCTTAATATAGCGCTTTGTTGCTTTCCATCCTAGATTTCTCTAACCTTTATTTAGGAAGGGTTGTAATTTATGCTTGATTGCGCTGAAAATATGAGGAGCGCAAACGATGTCTAATTTAAAGGATGCATTAAGGCTTTTAGAAGAGAAGCAATTTCAAA
>JBGQMP010000190.1:0-3959 GCA_041500685.1 Thermodesulfovibrionia bacterium
GGCCGCGTGAAGATTGTCGACAGGGATATTAAAAAATCCCTGGATCTGGGCTGCGTGAAGATCCATAGTAAGGATCCTGCTCGTACCTGCTGCGGTTATCAGGTCAGCGATAAGTTTTGCCGATATCGGTACCCTCGGTTGGACTTTTCTGTCCTGCCTTGCATATCCATAGTATGGAATAACAGCAGTTATTCTACTTGCTGATGCCCTCTTCAGGGCATCAACGATGAGAAGGAGTTCCATAATATTATGATTTACGGGTGTACAGGTAGGCTGTAACACAAAAACATCAGTCCCTCGCACATTCTCATTGATGCGAACCATTATTTCACCATCATTGAATCTTGTCACTGTGGCATCTCCGACAGACATGTGGAGATAGTCTGCAACATCCTGTGCAAGTTCCCTATGGGCATTTCCAGTAAAAAGTTTCATTCCCTCTGGCATTGTTCCCCCCCCTAAAAAAAGGTTCAAAGTTCAAGGTTCAAAGTTTAAAGTTAAAAACCTTATGTATTATTGTGGTTCACTTTTAATTCTTAACTGATTGCACTCATAACTTTTAACTCTGAACTCATGACTCTGGATTTTGCAAGGCAAAATCCAGTCGTTGCGACTCGAAACCAAGTTGGCTGGGGCGGGAGGATTCGAACCTCCAGATGGGAGATCCAAAGTCTCCTGACTTGCCATTTGTCTACGCCCCAACACAATAGTTTATTGCGCAATCTTTGTAGCCGCAGGCTTTAGCCTGCGTTTATAATAAAAAAGTGAATTAATAACATTTAAATCCACGCAACCTAAAGGTTGCGGCTACGACCTTACTTTTAACTGCGCACTTGTTACTGTTGTTACAACCCTACACCAGTGAGAACCCATTTCTCTTGCTGCGGAAAGGGCTTTTTCCTT
Organism: Thermodesulfovibrionia bacterium; assembly: GCA_041500685.1. Taxonomy (GTDB): domain Bacteria; phylum Nitrospirota; class Thermodesulfovibrionia; order Thermodesulfovibrionales; family SM23-35; genus DASPRG01. The sequence continues at coordinate 904 of JBGQMP010000190.1, forward strand.
CGAGTTAAAAACACCGAATACCGAAGGGCCGCTACCGCTCATTGCAGAAATGAATGCCCCCTTTTCTAACAATCTCTCCTTAATTTTGCCGACCATTGGGTATCTTTTCACGACAACCCTTTCGAGGTCGTTCTTAAGTACACTACTGAGAAAAGAATAATCCTTCTTCTTAATGGCCTGACAGAAAAGTTTAATATCAATGGGAGTCTTTGTCAACTTCTTCATATTCTTGTAGGCCCATGCCGTAGAGACTGAGACAGGAGGTTTTACAACGAGAAGTACCATTGAGGAGTTAATGTTAAGGGATATTACTTTTTCTCCTCTTCCTTCCACAAGAGCAGAAGGACCATTGAGGAAAAAAGGGACATCGGAACCTATTTCTAAGCCTATTGAACATAACTTTCGTTTAGTTAAACCGAGATCCCACAGCATATTGAGTCCCAAGAGGGTATATGCAGCATCGCTACTGCCACCTCCGAGACCAGCACTGATAGGGATGTTTTTACGCAGAACTATTATTACTCCTTTCCTGCAGGAGGTATATCTTTGGAGCAGAGATGCTGCTTTGTAGACGAGGTTGTTCTCAAGAGGTATATATGCATCGCTGATTACCTCTATAGCATTGGCATGATGAAAGTGCAAATCATCGTAAAGACTTAAGCACTGTATCAGGCTCCTGATATCATGATAACCATCGTCCCTCTTACCGAGGACTGAAAGAAACCAGTTTATTTTTGCAGGTGCCCTCAAGTGGAGTAATGGACGATGATTGATAATTGAAGAATGAAGAGGTTTCATCTATTGTGGATTTCTTCACTTCAGGTTTTGAATTTTCTTTTCGACTCTTTCCTTAAGTTCTTCCTCTTTTTCATTTAACTCGATTGCCTTTTCCCAGAATTCCCTGGCCTTGTCCTTGACTCCTTTTGTGCTATACACATCTCCTATATGTTCGAATATAACAGGGTCAGGATCATCCTTTACTATTTCTGCTGCCCTCAGGAGAGTCTTCAGTGCCTCATCATACTGCCCTAATTTGAAGTAAACCCATCCAAGGCTATCTAAGATATAGCCATTGTCAGGTTTAAGTTCGAGTGCCCTGTTGATCAGTGAACGTGCCTCTTCAAGGTTTACACCTTTTTCAGCATAACTATATCCGAGATAGTTAAGGGCATCTGCATGTTTTGGATTGATTTCTATTGCCTTCTTCAGACATTTTACCATTTCATCATATCTATTCGTTTTTTCAAATACGATGGCAAGATTGAAATTTAACTCATCATTGTCTTTAAAACGACCGAGGGCGTCTTTCAGGATCGCCTCTGCCTTTTCATAATCCTTTTTATAGCGATAAGATTCTGCAAGGTACAGATAAACTTCAGGCTTTTCTTTCTCGAAGCTCAGGATTTCCTCATAGACAGCGATTGTATCATCGGTCATCTTCAACTTTGAATATACAAATCCGAGATAAAGGAAGGCAGCTAAATTTTTCGGTTCTTGCTGAATTATTTTTTTTAACTCTGAGATAGCCTCATCGTTTCTCCCTATTTCGTCAAGGGATAGTGCAAGGTAGTATCGTGTAGGGGTGTTTTCAGGTCTTGCCCCAAGAACGATCCTGAATTCTTCAATAGCCTTATCGTACTGTTGTTCCTCAAAGTAGAGTAAGCCAAGCTTTGCATGGATATCTATGTTTGTCGGTACCTGGGCACTCATCTCCTGGAACAGATTGATTGCCTTGTCAACTGTCTTCTGCTTTACATAGATCTGTGCCAGCCTTTCCCTTGCCTGGAGATTGTGAGTGTTTATGGCAATTGCCTTATTGTAATACTCCTCTGCCTCTTTGAGATTGCCTTTCATCTCATTGATAAGTCCCAAATTGAGATATGCTGCGTCAAAGTTAGGTTTCTGGTGTATTGCATTCTGAAAATATTCCGAGGCCTTTTCTAAATCCTTTTTTTCCAGATGTATTAAACCAATATAATAAATTGCCATCACATTATCAGGATATTCCTTGATGAATTTCTCGAGAGTCTCGATAGCTTTGTCATATTCCTGACTATTTGCATAGAGAGTACTCAGAAAAAGGGTGGCTTGCTGATTATCTGGCTGTATTTCAATGACCTTCTCATATATAAGTATTGACTCTTTAAACTTTTGCTGACTGTTGTAAAGCTCGCCTAAGAGCATAAGTGCCGGGATATAATCGGGTTCTGTCTTGATGATATTCTCAGCAAGTGATATGGCTTCTGTTACCTTTCCTGTCCTGAGAAGGATGTAACCAATCTGGGTCTTAAGATAAGGAGATGAGGGATCCAGGTTGAGGGCCTCATTGTATTGTTTAATGGCATCTTCCCACTTTCCTTCCCTTTCTGCATTATATCCAAGGATATAGTAATAATAAGCATCCTCTGGAGGAGGTAGATTTTCTTCGTGTTGTATAGCCTCCCTTGCAGTACATGAAAATATAAGGAGGGGTAAGATTAAATAAAGGATTAATCCTGAGGCTTTTGTAAAAATACCCTTTGGGTAGCCGCAGGCTTTAGCCTGCGATTTAAAGAGAGTAAAAATAAAAAAATCACGCAAACTAAAGTTTGCGGCTACAACATAATCCATTACTTTCGCAAGAGGGTCTCTCAGTGGCATATTTCATTATCGCATAAAGCCAAGTTTGATAACAATATGATAAAATCCTTCATGGAGTTTCTCGATATCCTCTTTCCCGTGAACCTCGGACCTCTTACCTATAGATGCCCAGGGGAACTCTCAGAAATTGCAGAACCTGGCATGATTGTGAGTGCACCCCTTAAGAATAGAACTGCAAAAGGTATCGTCATGGGGAGGTCCCCGAAAATTCTATCAGGTGAAGTAAAAGATATCCTTAAGGTGCATGGTGATGCCCCGGTACTAAGCAGTAAGATGATCAACCTCCTCAATTGGATGTCAGAGTATTACCTGGCAGAACAGGGTATTGTCTTAAAAAACATGCTACCCAAAGAAGCGTTTACAAAAATAAAACAAAGGAAGACAAAAACGAAACATATAACAGAACACCCCTTACC
>JBGQMP010000191.1:0-3950 GCA_041500685.1 Thermodesulfovibrionia bacterium
GACTTTCAAAGTCTTATGCCATGACAGGCTGGAGGATTGGTTATGCAGCAGGTCCAAAAGAGATCATAACGGCAATGACGAATATTCAGAGTCAATCCACATCCAATCCTACATCCATTGCCCAGAAAGCTGCAGTTGAGGCTCTGAGGGGTCCCCAAGACTTTATCACTATGATGCTTGCTGAATTCGACAGGAGGAGAAGATTCCTGATCAGTGAACTCAATGCTATTCCTGGCATGAGCTGTCTTACTCCAACAGGAGCTTTCTATGCATTCCCCAACACATCTAAACTTTACGGTAAATCGAGCAGCAAAAGAACAATTTCATCTTCATCAGACTTTGCCCTCTACCTCCTTGAAGAATCTAAGGTTGCCCTGGTGCATGGAGAGGCCTTCGGCGATGACGACTATATCAGACTATCTTACGCAACATCTATAGAGGAGATAAAGAAAGGTGTCGACAGAATAAGAGAGGCAGTAGGTAGACTTTCTTGAAGCAGCAGTGGTAGATGAAGAGGTAAAGGACTTCCGCTCCGGCTATGTATCTATTACTGGCCGTCCAAATGTTGGTAAATCTACACTTCTGAACTCAATTCTGGGTGAGAAGATTGCAATCGTCACCCCGAAACCGCAGACAACAAGAAACAGGATCATCGGAATAAAGAACTTTCCCGGTGCACAGATTATATTTATAGATACTCCAGGCATTCATAAACCAAAGCATAAACTCGGTGAGACAATGGTAAAAACTGCTCTAGAGGCATTTAGGGAAGTGGATGTTATTCTCTTCATGGTAGAGCCCCATGATCCTGGAAGGGGAGACAGGTTTATCATCGAGTTATTGAAGAGAGTTCAATCTCCGGTTATTCTGTTGATAAACAAGATAGACATCGTAAAGAAATCAGACCTCCTTCCTCTTATCGATCACATCAAAGAACTCTATCCCTTTAAAGAGATTATTCCAATCTCTGCATTAACAGGTAACGGGATTGAAATTCTTATGAACAGAATTCACGACTACCTGCCGTATGGCCCAAAATATTATCCTGATGAAATCATAACAGACCAGCTCGAGAGATTTATGGTTTCCGAAATAATTAGGGAGAAGATTACAGAGATGACAGAGGAAGAGGTACCGCATTCAGTTGCCGTTGAAGTTGCAGAATGGAAGGAAAGAGAAGACGGACTCATATCGATAAGGAGTATTATTTATGTTGAAAGAGAAGGACAAAAAGGTATAATAATAGGCAAAAGAGGATCTATGCTAAAATCGGTAGGAACTGCTGCAAGAATTGACATGGAAAAACTTCTCAATACAAAGGTCTTCCTTGAGTTATGGGTAAAAGTGAAAAAAGACTGGCGAGATGACAAGAAAACCTTGGAGGAATTAGGGTATACATAGATGCTCATCGAGATGAACGTTGAAGGTTTGCTCTTTGATCCCCGAAGCAGCATGTACATCCTCCTTCTGAAAGAAATAGACGGAGACGGTAGACTTCCTATATGGATCGGCAAACCAGAAGCCGATTCAATAGCCCTTGCATTAGGGAAAGTCGTAACTCCTCGACCCCTTACCCATGATCTCATAAAGAATGTCATCGAAGGCCTGAAGGTTAAAATAACGAAGATCATCGTGACAGAGATTCTTGACAATACATATTATGCCCTTGTCTGTCTGAATGACGGTAAGAAAGAAACCCTCATAGACTCAAGGCCGAGTGATGCTGTAGCAGTCGCCTTAAGGACCAATGCCCCTATATTTGTTGAAGAGAGCATCATGGAAAAAAGGAGCCCAGACGAACTTGAGGAGTGGCTTAAAAACCTCAGACCAGAAGACTTCGGGAATATCATGTAATGCTCCACAGGACTGAGGGGATCGTCTTAAGAACTATTCCCTTTGGCGACGCAGATCTTATCGTCTCTTTTCTTACTCCAGATTTAGGGCTTCTCAAAACTTTTGCAAAAAGTCCTCTGAAAACGAAGAGTCGATTTGGAAGTAGTCTCGAACCACTCACGCACTCAAGGATTGCATTCTGGGGTAAAGAAGATACCGCTCTTCCGCGATTGACACAGTCAGATATCCTCTATTCTTTCCAATCGATACGAGATACATTGAATTGTTTTCTCAAGGTATCAGAAATCATAGAACTCACCCTTCAATTTATTCCTGAGAGGGAAGCAAATAAGAAGGTCTACTCCCTTTTTTTACATACATTACATAACATAGAGAACAATCCCCCCTCACCCCCCTTTACTAAAGGGGGAAGGGGGGGATTAGGTCTTGGGATAATGTACTATAAAATACATTTCCTAACGCTTGTAGGATTTGCCCCCAAGCTTGATACCTGTGGGAGATGTGGGAAGGATGGACACTGTTTTTATGTATCCCATGGTTCTATCCTCTGTGAAGTCTGTGCAAAAGGGGTAGACTTTCCCATAAGAATCACACAAGTAGCCATGAAACTCTATTCGGATCTTCTAACGTGGGACATTACAAAGATACAGATAATTAAGCCCTCCCATATGCTTCTTTCAGAGCTTTCGGATCTCATAAACATGCATGTAAAACACATACTCATGAAACCACTAAAGTCCGAGGCCTTCATCCGCTCTTTATCGTACCAGTTTTAAAGTCCATCAAGAGTGTTTATTCATTCACTGACACTGTCCACAGTCATTAATCACGAACGGGGAGACAGGACACTTCATGAAAGGCAGTTATACCTTTTAAAACGAGATGCACTTTGGGTATTATATTGAAGCGCTCAATCTTCATCTTTAAAATTTGAATTGTATGCTGGATAATTTTTTTAATCCAAAGTCTATTGCCGTCATCGGGGCATCAAGAACACCAGGAAAGGTAGGCTATGATATTCTCAAAAATCTCATTCAGTATGGTTACCAGGGAGCTGTTTATCCTATTAATCCTGAGGCTTCGGAAATTCTGGGTCTGAAGGCTTACCCCTCCATTCTTGATGTGCCAGATCAAATAGGATTAGCAGTAGTAGTAGTCCCTCCCAAAAGGGTATTAGAAGTTATTGGTCAATGTGGAGAAAAAGGGATTGATGCTGCTGTAATTATCACTGCAGGATTTAGAGAAAGTGGCTCAGAGGGTACTAAGTTAGAGGATGAACTGGTCAAAAAGGCAAGGGAATCAGGGGTAAGGTTTATAGGTCCTAATTGCCTGGGCATGATTGATGCCCACTCGAGAATCAATGCCTCTTTTTTTGCTGGTATGCCGAATAAAGGAAATATCGGATTTTTCTCCCAATCTGGTGCACTCGGTATTGCTGTTCTTGATCTTGCCCTGTCTGAAGACATAGGCTTTTCAAAATTTATCAGCATGGGGAATAAAGCTGATATTTCCGATGAAGAGATTATGCATGCCCTGGCTGAAGATGAAAATACAAAAGTAATTTTGGGGTACATTGAAGGAGTAAGAGATGGTAAAAAGTTTGTTGAGATTGCCAGCCAAGTATCTAAAAAGAAGCCACTTATTATTCTGAAGTCAGGTATTACCAGCGCGGGAGTCAAAGCAGCCTCTTCTCATACCGGTGCACTTGCAGGCCGGGAGACGTCCTTTGATGCTGCCTTCAAGCAGAGTGGAATTATTCGGGCACATACCGTTGGTGAACTCTTTAATTATGCTGTAGCTTTTGCCAATCAGCCCCTGCCCCAGGGTCCAAATGTAGCTATCATAACGAATTCAGGAGGACCGGGAATCTTAGCAGCAGATGCCTGTGACAGGTTAGGCCTTCAGCTCGTTCCTTTACATAAAGAAACAGTGGATGAGCTCAGAAATTTTCTCCCGCCCTTTGCATCATTTTATAATCCCGTTGACATTCTGGGAGATGCTACAGCAGAGAGATATGAAAAAGCCCTCTATTTAGTAGTGCAAGACGATAAGGTGCAAGGGGTATTAGTTCTTTTGACCCCAACGGCAGTTGTAGA